>JAUSIF010000238.1 GCA_030648135.1 Xanthobacteraceae bacterium | reverse complement strand
GGAAGCTGGGCGAGCCGATCTCCTCTTCGCCTTCGATACAGAATTTGACATTGCAAGGCAAGCTGTCTGTTTTGACCATTGCCTCGAAGGCTTTGACGTGCATGTAGGTTTGCCCTTTGTCGTCGCAGGAGCCACGGGCGAAGATGGCGCCTTTTGGATGGACTTTGGTTTTTTTGATGACCGGCTCGAACGGTGGGGAATCCCAAAGGTCGAGCGGGTCGGGAGGCTGCACGTCGTAATGGCCGTAAAAAAGCACGTGCGGCCCGCGAGCGCCCGGTCCTCCGCGGGCGTGAGCGACGACCATCGGCTGGCCGGCCGTCGCATGCACTGCCGCCTCGAAGCCGAGAGCATTCAGTTCTACGGTGAGCCAATCGGCGGCCGCGCGGCATTGGCTCCGATAGGCGGGATCGGTCGAGATGCTCGGAATGCGCAGGAATGCGAACAGTCGATCGAGGCTATTGTCGAGATCATGATCGATCGCAACGAGTACATCGTCGAGCGCCATGCTCTCCTCCGAGCCAGGTGGAGGCTAGCAATCCCATTGCCCCGCGCAAGCTTGACGGGTCAGTCGTCCGACCGCTTCAGCATCGGAATGGATCTATGTTCGGTCCCGACGTCGAGAATAACTGTGTCGCCTAGAGCGGTTGCGGCAGCGAAGGCGGGCGACAGCTGCCTACCTGTTCTCCGCGCCTTCTGCAGGATCGATCCGATACGCCGATAGAGCAGCCGGGGCACGACCGGAAGGCTTAACACGACATGATATCCCGCTGACGCGGCTGTCTCCAGCGTTGCCCGCACCGTATTCTCGGCGATCAAGATCGCCGGCGTCCCGGATGCTTCGAACGGATTAGGCAATATTTTCGTTCGCGTATCTGCCGCATCGTCGACCAAGCCGCGGAGATCGACTACGCAAAGATCGACCGGGGCATCGGCCCCGAGACGTCGGGCCTCTGACAAGCTTGCTGCCGGCAGCACCTGCGACAATCCGAGTTCGGAGAGCGCCGAGCAGATAAAGGTCCGATGGTTCGGATCTGCTGAGAGGACGACGATCCGGGCTGATGGAAGAAATCTCATGACATTCGGCAATCCGGTCAGCGCCGCCGGTACTGAAACGCTCCATGCGCGCCAGCCATATTGGGGTCTACCCCAAACTTCACAATTTCGTGAGCGAGACGTTATCAAATTCCGCCACCATTGCAACCGGTTCGCAACTACAGTCATGTATAATTACTGACTTCGGCCAATTTCCGTGTAGCCTATTGATATCATTTGATGATTTATGAAATTGGCTAAGGGGGTACGAGCGGCTGAAGCCCCAGAATGCTGCGCAGCAATGCCTTGCCGTGTTGGCTGCCGACCTAACTTGCCACGGAGAGAAAACCTGACGGACGACGATCTCACCCACAGACATCCGGTTCGGTGGCCGGGGGCCGAGCCACGCCGCACTTGGCCGCCGCAGTGCATGCCGCCGAGGATGTCGCCGGTTCCGCCGCCGTCGTCCGGTTGGGTTTATTGCTCATCGTTTGCGATTTTTCTCTGCGGCTCGCTTCTGAAGAACTTCGTCATCGGATTCCTGCTCGATCGGCTCGTCCTACAGACCACGTACCGGGCCTTCCGAAACGACCGAGCTGTATTCCTCGCGGTCACTGGAGACGTCTCCGGTCCGACCCGCGTTGTTGGCGAGCTAATAAGCGTGCGCAGGACCTCAAGGGAACGTCACTGCCTTCGAAAAATGAAACAAGCGCTCCGCCCTTATCGATCATAGTGATGATCTGCCCGGTGGACCGCTAACACTTCTCTCCCTGAAGATCCCCATGAGGGGTCTATAATCGTCCAATCTTCCATTTTTCATCGCGCTTTGCCGCGGCGGATGAATGTCGGTGACTTGTCGGCACCGTAAAAAAATAAAATTCTTCGCACTTGTCTTCGCTGTATGCGATTGCGCATAATCAGCACTCAAACGGCACTGGTGAACGGGTGGCCCATGGCGGCGATGGATGAGCTCGTCGAGCATATCGTCGGCACCGTGGGTATCGATCGCGGCGTCGCCGAAATAGCCGTCGGCATCATCCTCGATTTTCTCATCAAGGAGGGGCCCGAAGGCGCGGTGAATGAGCTTCTTACCGCTTTACCCGGTGCGCGCGAGGCTGCCGCCGCAGCCGGAGCGGGCGGCGAAGAAACCGGCGGCGCCGGCGGATTGTTCGGCACGATGGGAGGTCTTATGGGTGCGGCGAACCGACTGATGGCCGCGGGGCTAACCATGTCGCAGGTGCAGGCAGTGACCCGCGAGGTCGTGGCCTTTGCCCGCAAGAGGCTGGGCGAGGACGCGGTCGGGCAGATCGTGGGATCAATTCCCGGGCTCGGTCAGATTGTATGAGCGTTTCGTGGGGCGAGGCAACCGATGCTTCGCTGTGCGTGGATGAAAAACAGGAAATGCTGGGAGACCGTTTATGTCTTACCCGATCACCGACATCGAGGGCATTGGCCCTTCGGTCGCCGAAAAGCTCAAGGCGACACGCATCCGGACCACGAGCCGGTTGCTCGAGGCCGCGAAGAATCCAAAGGGCCGCAAGTCGCTCTCCGACAAGACGGGGGTTGAAAGCTCCCGAATTCTCAAATGGGCGAACATAGCCGATATGATGCGGATCAAGGGAGTTGGAGAGGAATATTCCGAACTGCTCGAAGCCGCAGGGGTGGACACGGTAAGGGAACTTAAACACCGCAATCCGGTGAACCTCGCCAAGGCGATGGCCGCGGCGAACGCGAGACGAAAGTTGGTGCGGCTGTTGCCGAGCGAGAAGGCCATCGCCAAATGGATTGCGCAGGCGAATTCGCTACCGATGAAGATCACCTATTGAGACTAAGCAGTCGAATCCGTTTCTCACGCCGCCACCCTGGACCTCGCTTGCCTTTTCTCCGTATGCGCTTGATAACACCGCGAGCGGTGAACCCTCACCATGCTGGATCAGTCGCCTACCCGTTCGTTCGACGCGCGCGGCCTCAAGCTGCCGATCGGCCCTCGCACGCTGGTGATGGGCGTCATCAACGTCACGCCGGATTCCTTTTCCGACGGCAACCAGTTTCATACACCGGGTGAAGCAGTGGCGGCGGGTATGAATCTCGTCGCGGAAGGAGCCGATATCGTCGATGTCGGCGGGGAATCGACCCGGCCCGGCCATATCCCCATCGAGGCTGACGAAGAAATCGGACGGGCGATTCCCGTTGTCGCAGAGCTTGCCGCCAAAACCCCGACGCCAATTTCGATCGATACCTACAAGGCGCGTGTCGCCGAACGCGCCTTAGCCGCGGGTGCGCGTATCGTCAACGACATCTGGGGGCTCGCGCACGATCGGGATATGGCGGCGGTCGTAGCCGCGCATGATGCGGCGGTCGTGATCATGCACAACCGCGAGGTGGTCGATCCGGAGATCGACATGCTCGCTGATATTCGAGAGTTCTTCGCCCGCGCTCTCGACCGCGCGGCGACGGCGGGTATTCGCACGGATCGCATCTTGCTCGATCCCGGCATTGGTTTCGGCAAGACGTTCGATCAAAATCTCATGATCCTCGCGCACATCGGCGAACTCTGCGAGCTCGGATTTCCATTGCTGCTCGGAACCTCCCGCAAGTCCTTCATCGGGCGCCTGGTGCCGAGCGAGCCGCGCGAGCGACTTCCGGGGACACTCGCCGCAAACGTCATCGGTGTGTTGGCCGGGGTAGCGATCGTGCGTGTCCATGACGTCGCGGCGCATGTGCAGGCACTGCGCATTGTCGACGCAATCCGGGGAGCCGCCTGATGAAAGGCGAGATCGAGATAGCGGGGCTCGTTTTGTTCGCCCGCCACGGAGTCAGTGAAGCCGAAAAGAAGCTCGGCCAGCGTTTCATTCTCGATTTCCTGCTTGAACTTGACGTCGCGGGATCCGCGAAAAGCGACCAGCTCGCCGATACGATAGATTATGGCGAGGTCGTTGCTATTGCGGAGGCCGCCTTCCGTGCGCGGCGCTTTTATCTGATCGAAGCGGTCGCGGCTCATGTCGCCGGCGCGATCCTTGCGCACTTCCCGCGCGCGACCTCCGTGCGCGTCACCGTGCGCAAACCTTCCGCGCCGGTGCCGGCAGTAATCGACCATGTCGCGGCAACGGTCACGCGCAAGCGCGATGGCTGAGGTCTTTATCGGCCTTGGCGGCAACCTGGGTGATCGTGCCGTGAACCTGGAGCGTGCGCGCGCCGCGCTTGCCAGCGGCGTGCTCAAGCCTACCGCTGTCTCTTCGCTTTACGAGACCGAACCGTGGGGACCGGTTCCACAGGGCCGTTATCTCAATCAGGTCATGGGCGCTGAGACCGCGCTTACACCGCAAGAGTTGCTTACGAAACTTCGCGCGATCGAGATGAGGCTCGGGCGCGATCGCGAGTGCGAGCAGCGTTATGGGCCGAGAACGATCGATCTCGATATTTTGCTCTATGACGACATCGAAGTGGCGGAGCCAGGTCTTGAGATCCCGCACCCGCGTATGCTGGAACGCGCTTTCGTGCTTGTTCCGCTTTTCGAAATCGCTCCAGACCTCGTCGTGAAGGGAGTTGCAATCCGCGACGCCCTCGTCCGCCTCGATACGAAGGGGGTCGTCCGCTTCGCGGGGCCGGATGCGAGAACTTCTCATTCCTGACCCGTTGGCGTGGAAGGACTGCCGTGGCATGGTCCGAGGGAACGAGACTTGTTGACGATCTTTAGCCATGGCCGATCTTCCCCTTGCCTCCGATTTTCCGCCCGCACGCCGCGAGGACTGGCTCGCATTGGTCGATAAAGTGCTCGCCGGCGCTTCGTTCGACGAACGCCTCGTCTCCACGAGCTACGATGGTTTGCGCATCGAGCCGCTCTATCAGCGGGTGGTGAATGCGAAGCCCATCGCGGGACGTGCGACCGGATCATCCTGGCAGGTCGTCCAGCGCGTCGATCATCCCGATCCAGCCGCCGCCAACGCCGAGGCGCTGCACGATCTGGAGAACGGCGCGACCGGACTGGCCGTGCTCTTTGCCGGAGCTCCCTCGGCGAACGGTTATGGCCTCGCCGATACGGCCCTCGAAACTCTCGACCGCGCGCTCGCCGGCGTGTCTTTCGATGCGATTCATCTTCGCCTTGATGCCGGGCCGCGGGATCTGGACGCCGCGGAAACCTATCTCGCACTCGCCGAGCGGCGCGGAATTGCGCTCGACAAGCTCGATGCGGCGCTCGGGCTCGATCCGATCGGAACGCTTGCGGCGACGGGCGCTTTGCCGGAACCGGTCGACAGCGCCCTGAAGCGTCATGCCGCTTTCGTTGCGGGTCTCGTCCGGCGGGGCTATCGCGGGCCCGCCTTCCTCGCCGACGGTCGGCCCGTACATGATGCGGCTGGCGGAGAGGTGCAGGAACTCGCTTTCGTTCTCGCTTGTGGAGTGGATTATCTACGCGCGCTCGAACGGGGGGGCCTCGACCTCGACGCGGCGCGCCGGCAAGTGGGATTTCTGCTCGCGGCCGACGCCGACCTTTTTCTCACGCTCGCCAAGATGCGCGCGATGCGCAGGCTCTGGACGCGGGTCGAGGAGGCGGCCGGACTCAAACCCCTTCCCGTGCGGCTCTATGCCGAAACCGCCTGGCGCATGACCACGCGGCGCGATCCGCATGTGAACTGGCTGCGCACCACCGTCGCTGCTCTCGCGGCCGGCCTCGGCGGCGCAGACAGCCTGAGCGTGCTGCCCTATACCGCCGCGCTCGGCCTGCCCGATCGCTTTGCACGGCGGATCGCCCGCAATACGCAGCTGATCCTGATCGAGGAATCGAACCTCCATCGCGTTGCCGATCCCGGCGCGGGATCTGGAGCGATCGAGGATCTGACGGAGAAGCTCTGTGCGGCCGCCTGGAAGCTGTTTCAGGAAATCGAAGCCGTGGGCGGGGCGGCGG
>JAUSIF010000230.1 GCA_030648135.1 Xanthobacteraceae bacterium | reverse complement strand
GCGCCGCGTCGGCGACACCCGGCTGCGGCACGTCGACGTGCGCTTCGTATGCGCGACCAATCGCACGCCGGCGCGCGAGATCGAGGCCGGCCGCTTCCGCGAGGATCTCTACTACCGCCTGCATGTGCTGCCGCTGCATCTGCCCACGCTGCGAGAGCGGGCCGGCGACGTGACGCTGCTCGCCCGCGCTTTTCTCGCGCGCTTCGCCGAGGAAGAAGGACGCGGCTTCCGCGGTTTTTCGGCGGATGCCGAAGCCGCGCTCGAGGAGCACGCCTGGCCCGGCAATGTGCGTGAATTGCAGAACATCGTCCGCCGCGTGGTGGTGCTGCACGACGGCGAGTTCGTGACCGCCGACATGCTGGCGCTTCCGGGCGCCGCCACCCACGAGGCGGCGCGCGATACCGGCCCCCTGCCCCGCGCGGCGAGCCCCTCGATCGATCCCTACTGGCGGCAGGAGCAGCGCATCATCGAGGCGGCACTCGAAGCCTTCGGCGGCAATACCCAGAAGGCCGCCTCGGCGCTCGAAATCAGCCCCTCCACCATCTACCGCAAGCGGCAGGCCTGGACCCAAGGCCGCAGCGACGCGTGAATGCGGGTAAATGCGGCGCTGGCTTGCCGCCAACGGTCCGCTCGTCTAGACCCGCCGCGATCCGCCCGGCGACAGATTCATGGCTTCCGATTCGACCAACAAGCTCAAGGCGCGTCTGCCGCGCGGCCTGAAGGACCGCGGCCCGGCGGAGCTTGCCGCCACGCGCGCGATGCTCGACAAGATCCGCGAGGTGTTCGAGCGTTACGGCTTCGAGGCGATCGAAACGCCGGCGATCGAATATACCGAGGCGCTCGGCAAGTTCCTGCCCGATCACGACCAGCCCAACGAAGGCGTGTTCTCGTTCCAAGACGACGACAAGCAGTGGCTTTCGTTGCGCTACGACCTGACCGCGCCGCTGGCGCGCTATGTGGCGGAGAATTTCGATAAATTGCCCAAGCCCTACCGGTCCTATCGCTATGGCTGGGTCTTCCGCAACGAGAAGCCGGGGCCGGGGCGCTTCCGGCAATTCATGCAGTTCGACGCCGACACCGTGGGCGCCGCCTCGGCCGCGGCCGACGCCGAGATCTGCATGATGGCGGCCGACACCATGGAGCGGCTCGGCATTCCGCGCGGCAGTTACGTCATCAAGGTCAACAATCGAAAAGTGCTCGACGGCGTGCTGGAAGCGATCGGGCTCGGCGGCGACGAGCAATTGCGTCAGCGGCTCACCGTGCTGCGCGCGATCGACAAGCTCGACCGGCTCGGACCGGGGGGCGTGCGGGCGTTGCTTGGTGCCGGACGCAAGGACGAGAGCGGCGACTTCACCAAGGGCGCCGGCCTCGCCAAGGAACAGATCGAGCTGGTGATCAAGTATGTGCTCGCGCGCGGCCACGGTACGCGCAATTCCGGCGGAATGATCGAGATGCTCGGCAAACGCGCGCTGAGCTTCATTTCGGCGATCGACAACAAGCCGGCCGGCGGCTCGCAAACCGACAATCGGCAGACGCTTGCGAACCTGCGCGCGGAATTCGGACTGAACGCAACCGCGAACGAGGGATTGGACGAGCTGCAGCAGATCGCCGAACTGGCAGGGGCCGCGGACTATAAAGAAGACCGCATCCTGATCGAACCGTCGGTGGTGCGCGGGCTCGAATATTATACCGGCCCGGTCTACGAGACCGAACTCACTTTCGAGGTCAAGGACGACGAAGGCCGCCCGGTGCGCTTCGGCTCGGTCGCGGGCGGCGGTCGCTATGACGGACTGATCGCGCGTTTCCGCGGCGAGGCGGTGCCCGCCACCGGATTTTCCATCGGGGTGTCGCGCCTCATGACCGCGCTGCAACACCTTGGGAAAGTCGACTCCAAGCCCGAGACCGGCCCGGTGGTCGTGCTGGTGCTCGATCGCGAGCGCATCGGCGACTATCAGAAGATGGCCGCCGAGCTGCGCATGGCTGATGTCCGCGCCGAACTTTATCTCGGCGATTCGGGCATGAAGGCGCAGATGCGCTACGCCGACAAGCGCGGTTCGCCGTGCGTCGTCATCCAGGGCTCGGACGAGCGCGCCAAGGGTGAGGTGCAGATCAAGGACCTGATCGAGGGCGCCAAGGCGGCCGAGGCCATCGCCTCCAATAAGGAATGGCGCGAGACGCGTCCGGCGCAATTCTCGGTGCCCGAGGCCAAGCTCGTCGAAGCCGTGCGTGAAGTGCTCGACCGCCACGGCATCGCCCGCCACTGACCCCCATTACGATCTCGATCTTTACGATCCCTAGCGCGCGATCAGCAAAAGTGGGTACCGGTTTTCCGTCCGTTCTCGCGCTAACTTATCAATATGGCGCATGATCTTATCGGCGAACCGGTTCCCACTTCGCCGGATCATGCGCTAGCGGCCGGCATGGCGGCGCGCACATCGCCCTGCTACAAGGCCGCGCAATCAGGATGCAGGACGGAACCATGGCCGGCGAAAGCACTCCGCAAGCGCGCAATGGCCGCGCCAACGGGCTCGTGGATCTCTACGAGCG
>JAUSIF010000226.1 GCA_030648135.1 Xanthobacteraceae bacterium | reverse complement strand
GGCTATGTGATGCTGCGCATGCCGCTCGAGATCAAGGACCTATTTCGCGAATGGCTGCAGGAGCATTTCCCGGACAAATATCGTCACGTCATTTCGTTGGTGCGCGATCTGCACGGCGGCAAGGACTACGACCCCTCCTTCGGCAAAAGGCAGACCGGCACCGGGCCCTATGCCTGGTCGATCGGCCGGCGCTTCGAGCTCGCCTGCCGGCGGCTGGGCCTCAACCGGCGCCACTTCAAGCTCACCACCGCGCATTTCCGGCCGCCTGCACGCACGCGCGACCAGCTCGATCTATTCGCGGCGTAAGTTTCTCTCGGTTGTTTTTTGTCATGGCCGGGCCAAGTCCGGGATGACGTATTGCCGCATAGAGAGGATCCGAACGAGGCATCGCCGAAACCGGATTTCGTAAGGATTGATTAAGGTTAGCCTTTACCCCGCCTTTACCCGTGACGGGCCAGTATCCGCGGCGTCGGTTCAAGTTGCGTTCAGCGTATCTGGTCCCGCGTCATGGATGTTGCGCGTATCGGGGCGCCCAAACGGGCGCCCCGTTCATCCCGAGAGCCCGCCGGGGCCATAGCCCCGCTCGACCATGTGATGGTCGGCGATTGCATCGCCGAACTTGAGAAGCTCCCGGCCCGATCAGTCGATCTCGTCTTCGCCGATCCGCCCTATAATCTGCAGCTCGCGGGCGATCTCAAGCGTCCCGACGATTCCAAGGTCGACGCCGTCGACGACGATTGGGACAAGTTTTCGAGCTTCGCCGCCTACGACGCCTTCACCCGCGCCTGGCTGATGGCCTGCCGCCGGGTGATGAAGCCCGCCGCCACGCTCTGGGTCATCGGCTCCTATCACAACATCTTCCGCGTCGGCGCCATCCTGCAGGACCTCGGCTTCTGGGTGCTGAACGACGTGGTCTGGCGCAAGGTGAACCCGATGCCGAACTTCCGCGGCCGGCGCTTCACCAACGCGCACGAGACCCTGATCTGGGCGGCGCGCGAAGCGGATGCGCGCGGCTATACCTTCAATTACGAGGCGCTGAAAGCCGGCAACGACGACGTGCAGATGCGCTCCGACTGGATGATTCCGCTCTGCACCGGCGAGGAGCGCTTGAAGGACGGCTCCGGCCGCAAGCTGCACCCGACCCAGAAGCCGCAGGCGCTGTTGGCGCGCGTGATCCTGTCCTCGTCGAGGCCGGGCGACCTCGTGCTCGATCCCTTCTTCGGCACCGGCACCACCGGCGCCATGGCCAAGCGGCTCGGCCGGCATTTCATCGGCATCGAGCGCGACCCGACCTATGCGGCGCGCGCGCGCGCCCGCATCGGGGCGGTCGAGCCGCTGCCCGCGCCCTCGATCGCGCCCTTCGTCACCGCGCGCGAGGCCCCGCGCGTCCCCTTCATGACGCTGATCGAGCGCGGGTTGCTGAATGCGGGTGCGATGCTCACCGACACCAAGGGCCGCGTGCACGCGCTGGTGCGCGCCGACGGCACGCTCGCGTTTGAGAACGGCAAGAACGCCGCCGTGGGCTCGATCCACCGCATCGGCGCGCTCGCGCAGGGGCTGGAAGCCTGCAACGGCTGGACTTACTGGCACATCGAGGACGCAGCCGGCCGCCGGCCGATCGACGCGCTGCGGGCGCAGATCCGCGCCGAGATGGCGCCCTGCTGAAGCTTCGCGGCCGATTGATGCCCTTCATGTCGCGCCCGTCCATGATCATCGGCGGGCTTACGGCGATCCTCGCCATCGGCGAGGCCATGGCGACCGATCCGTTTGTCACCAACTGGAGCGGACCCTATTTCGGCCTCAGCGCGGGCTATGCCCGCGACCAGGCCCAATTCGACGCCGGCGATTTGGCCGCGAGCGGCATCACCGGTTCGATCGCGGCGAGCGGGCCCAAATCCAACGGCATCGGCTTCGGCGTCCAGACCGGGTTCAACTGGCAGGCTGGTCTACTCGTCTATGGCATCGAGGGTGACTGGTCGCGCTTCCGGCTGCATTCCGACCATGCGGTGAGCGCGGCTTATCCGCCGTTCGGTTCTGTCGCGGGCCGGCTCGGCGCCGACCTCGACTGGACCACCACGTTGCGCGCGCGGGCGGGACTCGCGGCCGGCGATGCATTTCTCTACGCCACCGGTGGCCTCGCCATCGGCCGGGCCTCGGGCGATCTCCTGCTCAGCGGTTTCGGCGCGCCGGTCTCCTATTCCGGCTCGAGCCTGCTCGCCGGCTGGGTGTGGGGCGGCGGCATCGAGACGATGTTCAGTCCGCATTGGACCGCGCGGGCGGAGTTCCTCCGCATGCACTTGGGCAGCGACCCGTTCTCGTTCGATTCCAGCTACGTGCCGGTGGCGGGTAGCCTCGACCTGACCACCGTCCGCGCCGGGATCAATTACAAGTTCTGAGTTGCGTGCCGCGCGACCTTGCGCATCAGGCTCGGCAGCGCTTCGCCGTCGAGGGCGGCGAGCTTGACGAAGCGCATGCCCTTGGGCGCGCGGGTACGTTTTTGGACCTCGGCGGCGTAGACCACGAGTTCGAGCGGGAAATGAGTGAAGACATGGCGGACGACGCCGGGCAGGCGGCGCCATTTCGCCTGGCACGGCGCCTCATCGAGCGCATGCCGCTGGTCGAACTTCGCGCTCCACTCCGTCGTCGGCAGCTCGGTCATGCCACCGAGCAATCCCTTCGGCGGGCGCGTGCGCACCAGCACGGCGCCGTCGGCGCGCAGCGCGAAAAACGCCGCGCCGTGGCGGAGCTTGCCCGCGCGCCTCATCATCCGGCGCGGGAAGGATTCCGGATCTCCGCGCTGCAACGCCGCGCAGCCGCCGTTCCAAGGACAGCGCCCGCAGGCGGGATTCTTCGGCGTACAGAGAGTGGCGCCGAGATCCATCATCGCCTGGGCGAAGTCGCCGGGGCGTTCATCGGGCGTGAGCCGCTCGGCCAGCCGGTAAAGCTCCGCTTTCGCCGCCGGCAGCTTCTGTTCGACCGCATAGAGCCGCGCCAGCACGCGCTCCACATTGCCGTCGACCGGCGCGGCCTTCTGTCGATACGCGATGGCGGCGATCGCCGCCGCCGTATAGGGCCCGATCCCGGGCAGCGCGCGCAGCTCGGCTTCCATAGCGGGAAAACGCCCGCCGTGCCGTTTAACCACCGTGCGCGCGCAGGCGTGCAAGTTGCGGGCGCGCGCGTAATAGCCGAGCCCGGCCCAGGCCTTCAGCACCTCGCCGAGCCTGGCGGCGGCGAGCGCTTCAAGCGTCGGAAAGCGCGCGAGGAAGCGCCCGTAATAGCGGGCGACGGTCTCGACCCGGGTCTGCTGCAACATGATCTCGGAAAGCCAGACCCGATAGGGATCGGCGGTCTCGCCGGACGCCGCGCGCCAGGGCAAGACCCGCCGGTGGCGGTCGTACCAGGCGAGCAGGTCGTCAGCGCCGGGCTCGCTCCCGCGCACCGGCTTTGCCGGCCTTCGCCGCCCTGCTAGGTTGGATCTATCGACCCGCGCGTCCATGTCCGCCTTCTTCAGCGCAACCGTCCCAGAGCTCGCGGCCCGGAGCAATCCCATTGTCCCCCTCGCCTCGCCGGTCCCGTTTCGCCGCCCCGCTCGCCGATCTCGTGGGCAAATGCCTCAACGCGGCCTTCGCGCGCCAGGGCTTCGCCGCGGTCGAGATCGTCACCCATTGGGAGGACATCGTCGGCGCCGAGTTGGCCCGGCGTTCGGAGCCCATGCGGCTGGTCTGGCCAAGGCGCGACGATCCCGATTCGGAAGGCACGCTCACCATCCGGGTCGAGGGCGCCTATGCGCTCGAAGTCCAGCATCTCGCCCCGGTCGTGATCGAGCGCGTCAACCGCTATTTCGGCTGGCGCTGCGTCGGCCGCATCGCGCTGCGCCAGGGGCCGGTATCGCCGCGCCGGCCCGTCCCCACCGCCCCGGTCGAGCCCGCGCCCGAGACCATTGCCGCGGTCGAGCGCGACCTCGGCGCGTTCGAGGACGAGCGGCTGAAATCCTCCCTTGCCCGCCTGGGTGCGCTGATCCGGTCCGGGGTCATCGGAAGGTGAGGATTCGCTTGTCGGCCCCACCGCAGACTTGCCACAATCGGTTCCGCATCTAGGTCCGCATGCGCCCGACGGTTCGGCTGCCCATCCAGCTTGGAGGTAACAAGTGATTCTCTCGCGCCGCCACATACTCACGGGCGCTTGCGCCCTCGCGCTCGCCGGCACCGCTGTTGCCGGAACCGCCGCCGCGGAGCCCGCGAATGTTCTGCCCGAGCTGTACACGCCGGGACCGCTCGGCGACAAAATCATCGGCGCGGACAACGCACCGGTCACGATCGTCGAATATGCCTCGCTGACCTGCCCGCATTGCGCTTTTTTCCACAAAGAGACCTATCCCACGCTGAAGACGAAATATATCGACACTGGCAAGGTACGGCTCATTTTCCGCGAATTTCCGACCCAGCCGGCGGAGGTGGCGATCGCGGGCTTCATGCTCGCCCGCTGCTCCGGCGACAAATATTTCCCGATGCTCGACGCCTTGTTCGAGCAGCAGAAAAATTGGGCTGCCGACCCCTATAACGGCTTCCTGCGCATCGCCAAGCAGGCGGGCTTCACTCAGCAGAGCTTCGAAGCCTGTATCAACGACAGCAAGCTAGCGGAATCCATACAGGACGTCGGCAGGCGCGCCGTCGAGAAATTCAAGGTGCAATCGACCCCGACCTTCTTCATCAACGACAAGATGGTGGTCGGCGCCTTTTCGCCCGCCGAGCTCGAGAAGTACCTCGAACCTCTTCTCAAGAAGAACTAGCCGGACGGAAAAGCGCCGCGGGACAAGGTCTTGCGCGGGCTTGCGGGGGCCTTCCGCGCGACGCATGTTGGCTTCGCAAACGAATCGTCGGCCGTGCGTAAACGCAAATAGGCGTCGCCATGCAATTCACCCGCCTGCGGCTCATCGGCTTCAAGTCCTTCGTCGAGCCGTCCGAATTCCTGATCGAGCCGGGCCTCACCGGTATCGTCGGCCCCAACGGCTGCGGCAAGTCGAACCTTGTCGAGGCGCTGCGCTGGGTCATGGGCGAGAGCTCGCACAAGGCGATGCGCGCCCAGGACATGGACGAAGTGATCTTCTCCGGCTCGGGCAACCGGCCCGCGCGCAACATGGCCGAGGTCGCGCTCACCGTCGATAATTCCGACCGCGGTGCGCCGGCGGCCTTCGACGAAGAAACGCTCGAGGTGTCGCGCCGGATCGAACGCGAGGCGGGATCGGCCTATCGCGTCAATGGCCGCGAGGTACGCGCGCGCGACGTGCAATTGCTGTTCGCCGACGCCTCCTCCGGCGC
>JAUSIF010000219.1 GCA_030648135.1 Xanthobacteraceae bacterium | reverse complement strand
CGACTCATCCCAGAGGGTGGTGGCGGTCATGCCGTGCCGATCCTCGCCGCCATCGCGGCCCGCTCGACCTCGGTCAAGTCCCAGGCGGCGACGACGAGCCACATGTCGCCCCGGCCGATCCGGCGCAGCAGCATCGGATCGCGCGGCGGGACGGGCGCCCATTCGGCTTCCCAGAGAACGTGATAATTCTCGAGGCCGCGCTTCGGACGCAGATTGATCGGGATGAGCGGAACGATGGCTTCGAATTCGCGCCAGCGAAAAACTTTTCCAGGGATGGCCGGCCAAGCGAAGGAGCCGGCCGGGAACTCGACATAGCGGCGCGTCTGCTCGGTGCGCGTCCACTGCCCCATGCTGAACCGCGCCCAGCCGTCCTGACGACGCTCCAGGTGACACCGCTCGGCGTCGGCGCGCACGATGGCGAGCTTCGGTAGCCCGGCCTCGTCCAGCCCGGCCGCCTTGATGCTGTCGAGCGCCCGCTTCTGCGAGATTTCGAACAGACGATTTTGAAACTGGCTCATCACCCGCGAGACCACCGGGCTGATCGCGTCCGGATCGGCGGGGACGTCGAGATCATCATCGCCATGCTGCAACCCATCCAAGGCAAGCTCGATGGCGAATTCGGTAAGTGCGTCCGCATGCTCGGGATAGCGGCGCACGAATTCGTCGAGCAGCTCTGCGTCGGGCACGGCCTTCGCCAGCGACATCGCATACATGGCGTCGCGCAACGGCGTATCGGTCATGGTCGGGGTCATAGGTCCTCCTTGAACTTCTTGAGCCGCTCATCGGCGCGGCTCAGGCGGTTGCGGATAGTGCGGCCCTTGACGTTGCAGGCGGCGGCCGCGGATTCTTCGGTGTGGCCGATGATGCGGCGGAGCACCACCGCCCGCCTCTGGTCGGGCGGCAAGCCATTCACCACCTTCAAGACCTGGAGCAGGTAGGCTCGGTCTTCCTGCGACGGTCCGGTTTTGGCCATGCGCGAGAGTCGCGCGAGCATTTCGTCATCGAGCATCGTGTCGCCGTCCTCGTTGCTCATCTCGGGCAGGTCGGTCAGCTCCTTCCGCCGCGCGAACTCAGCGCGGACTTGGTCAATACGCAGGGCCTTGAAGGCGCGGCCGAACCTGCATTCGTAGTAGTCGAGCGCGTCCTCAGCCCCATCGTCAGTGAACAGCACCTGGAAGCTGCTCAGTATTTCCTCGCGCACCGCCACCGCGTCGCGCATGGCGCTGTCCGGCACTGTCTTGAGCAGGATGCTCTCGCAGCGCACCAGCAGCGGTGACATGAGCACGGGCGACGGCGCGGTCAACGACGATCTTCTCGACGTTCATGGGGTGCCTCTCTGACACAACCTGTAGGGCGGAACGTACCGGGACCGTTCCTCAGGCGCGCAATTAAGTTTCCCGGCTACGGGCAAGATTCTTTCCAAGGGCAAGAATCGTGCCGTTTCCGAATGGCGCATAATGTATAAAGTGGAAGGAATGTTTGGCACAACTACCCCTAGTACTTGCGCTGTATTATTGCTTGCCCTACTCGCGCAATGAAATGATCCGTTTCGCCACGATCCGCGCCCGCATGTGCAGGTCCACGAGCAGCACCCGGCGCCGGTGCTCGTAGTCCCGATCCGTCGCCGGCGGCAGCTCGCGGCTCAGGAAATCCAGGTCCGCCGCCAGCCAGAGCAGCAGTTCCGCCACGTCGCGGTCGAACTTCGTCAGCGCCGGCTCTTCCGCGGTCGGCAGCTTGACCACCTTCCGGCCCATCGCTGCATCCTCCAACTGTTTCTTGTCGGGGTGCATCATAGGGCCTCGCGGGCGCGAAGGGCGGCGATGCAGAGGGCGAGGGCAGCGGTAGCGGCATTACCCTCCGTTTCGCGCAAGCCGGGCAACCCAAGCAGACAATACGGTTTGACCACTTTAAGCGGGTCCGGCCCCTCTATGGTCCAATGCCACCCCTCCGGCACCAGCGTCAGCGCGGCGCACAGGAAGGCTCCGATGGCGCATAGTTCATGCCACCGAAACAACGAAAATCCCTCGATGTTTCGCTCGGCCCATTGCCCGATCTGCTCGAATAGCTCTGGGTCGTCGCCCGGCGCCGCTTCGAGCTTGGCGATGAGGTCGGAGAGGGCGGTCATGAATGCGGCTCCGACGGGCGGGGATGCCAGTGAGTCGGCTCTTCCGCCTTGGTACCATCGAAAAACACCCATTTTTTATGAAAGCGTTGCCACCGGGCGGTAAAAACAATCGGTCCGGATCGGGGCTTTCCGATGAGAATCCATGTCCCATCCCTCGGCGCCGTCTCGATGGGCTGCCACTGGCTCATGCCGGCCTCTGGCGCGGCGGGAACACGAGCTTGATCGCCGAGCCGTGCTCCACGTCGGCGACGAATTGGTCGAGCATGTCGCGCATCCGGTAGGCGTCGCGGACGATGGCCCGGCGGCCGGCCGCGTCGAGCCCGCCGTCCTTCATGGCACGGTCCAGCGTGCGGATCACGTCGGCGAACTCGGTCAGGATCGCCAGCAGGCGTTCCTTGGGCGGCATGGCGTCATGTGGCGCCACGCCGCGGGCCGCCGAGACCCGGCGCTGCAAGATGATGTCATAAGCCTCGAGGACCGGGGCGCCGTGGCCGGCCAGGTGGCAGGCCGTGTCCAGGGCGATGCCCTGGTGCGCGGGCAGCCGCCGGCGCTCGTCGTCGGGATCGGACCAGCAGCGCACGGTACGCCGGGCCGCGCCAGTGGCGTCAACCACGCCGTCCTCGCCCAGGAACGCGATGCAGCGCAGCACCGCGAAGGGCAGGGAAACGGCGGCCCGCTCCTTGGTCATGGTGCAATCAACGCCCCGCCTTGTGCACCCGTGCCAAACCGCCCCGCCGAATACGCCACGTCGGACACGCCGCGGCCGGGCAGGATGGGGCTCACGACGCCACCCGGCGCTCTGGGTTGCGGCGCGGGCGGGACGGGGGCGGGGACGGGGGCAGGAAGTCGTTCGGCGTGACCTTGCCGCCGGTCGCGTCGCGGATGGCCCGCATGGTGGTCCGGTTGGGGCCGTTGATGCCCCGCACGATTCGGCTGACCGTGGCCTCGCTGCGGCCGATCTTGGAGGCGAACGCAGCGCGGGTAAGGTCGTGGTGTTTGAGATAGTCGGCTAGGTGCATGGCTGTCCTCTTTACAGTATCCGTACGGGGGCCGTCAACCGTTTTTTGCAAGTCCTGTTCTGGCCGGGCTTGCGCGGATTGTACAGGATGCACCTATGCGGCTCTATCTCCGGGAATGGCGGGATTACCGCCAGTTGACGCAGGAACGGCTGGCCGAGCGCCTTGGCACGAGCACCGCGACGGTCAGCCGCCGCGAGGCCGGCAGCCAGGGCGCATCGCCGCGCGTGCTGGGCGCCTACGCCGAAGCCTTCGGTTGCGAGCCCGGCGATCTGTTCCGCCCGCCGCCCGACCCGGCCCAAGAGGAATGGCGGCGGTTCCTTGCGCGGTTGCCGGATCACGAGAAGCCGCGGATCAAGCGGCTTGCATGTTTCGTAATTTTTCTGTTGACAGCCTATTACGGATTATGTAATATCCCCCCTGCCGCCATCCCGGCGGCACCCGAGGGCCGGGAGTCCGGCCCGGTAAGCAACACCCCTGAGACACCCCGGCCGGTCGCATCTCGTGGCAACGGCGGCCGGCCGGGGACGGGGGAGGAAGCAAACCATGTGTCCGAATTGCGGCGCGTCTCATTACGAGCAAAGCACCGGCGGCGGCGATTCGATGGATCTGCGCTGTCTCGAATGCGGGCATGTCTGGTGGCTCGAACGCTATCACGACGAAGGCGAGGACAAGTGGCGTGATCCGCACGACCGGGACGACCGGGACGACCGGCGATGACGCGCGTCTGGCGCATCGAGTAGGCCGGGGGATGAGGGAGAGGATGATGGGCACGTTACGCGAGGCGATCAAGAGCATGTCGGCCGAGGCCGAGTTTGAGCAGTGCCGCAAGAACTGCGCCCGCCTCCGGGCCGAGGTCGCGGAACTGGTCGGGGCACTGGCGCCGTTCGCGCGCATCGTGCGGTCAACGCTTTACGGCCCCGACGACGATGAAGCCTACGACGCCGTTCTTTCAAACACCATCGAGGCGGTCGCGTTCGGCGCCGTTACATCGCGGGATTTCACCGGACAGGATATCGCCCGCGCCGCCGCCGTCCTCGCCAAGCACCCGACCGCGAAGGAGCAAGGGTGATGGCTACTGAACGACCATACGCCAAACGCGATCATCCAGGCAATAGCGCGCGCTGGCGGAAGGGTAAGCGGTGTATCACGCCCGGCTGCAAAAACGAGGCTGGCACATCCTGGTCGCCGCTTTGGTGCTTCCGATGCAACGTGAAGCGCATGGACAAGATTAACGCACGGTTCGCGGCGATTGAATCTGCCTTCGGCCAGGAGCCGCAAGCATGACCGACCCGAAAGAAATGGCGTTGCGACAGGTCATCGGCGACTACCAGGACAAGGTCGCCAGGCTCCGGGCCGACGTGGCGGAACTGATAGTTGAACTGGAGGCGATCATTCCGCTCTTTCAGACCGCGCTGCTTTGCACCACACCGGATATTGCGCGCGATGGCATGGGGTTTGTGCGTCGTGCCCGCGCCGTCCTCGCCAAGCACGTCCCCGCGAAGGAGCAAGAGTGATGAACGTCCAAGCGTTTCTGAAAGCGATTGCCCGGTACTTCGCCAACCGGCCGACGGACGGCGAGGACCGTTCGCATTGGGTGAATATGGTGAATGCAAAGAATTGCGAGAAGGCTGCGGCAGAAGTGGCGGAACTGGTCGAGGCGCTGGAAAACTGCATTGACGCGATGTGCGCCGATAACCCGGCCGAGGGATGGAAAGACACCATCGACGCTGGCGATGCCGTCCTGTCCCGCATCCGGGGCGAGCCGAAGTATGAGACGGAGGATCAGTGATGGCCCTCGACCGCATCTTGCACGGCGGCCTGCCCTGCCGCAGCTACGAGCAGGCGTGCGCCGACATCGCCGCGAAGCGCCCTGCCGACCCGCTCGACCCGCTGACCGTGCTCGCTGACCTGGAGCGCCGCCCGCCGGCCGCCGACGTTCAGGCGCAGATCGACGCCCTGTACGACGAGCGGAAGCACTATGAGCGGTTCTACGACGCCTACCCGGACCACATCCGGGCCAGGGTGCGCCAGATCGGGTATGAGATCGGCGCGCTGCAATGGAAGGAGAAGCCGTGATGGCCTTCCGCCCGCGCGAATTGAGCGTCCTCGCCTACGCCAATGGATTCTCGCTATGGCACTACCGGACGGCCGATCCTCTGGACGACATTCTCGCTGTCGATGGCGGGATTGCATATTTCGATGCGGCTCGGGATCAGCTTCGAGAAGGCGATCAAATCATCGTAACGCTTTCCGGCAAAACGCCCTTCTCAAACGTCACGCTAACCGTTCAGATCAGCGGCGAAATTGGCGTTGTAGTTGGGGATGATCGCGAATGACCCGCCGCTTCGCCCCCATGCGATACGGCCGCCTGGCGCCCCTGCTCGGCACGGCGGCGGTGTTCCTGCCGCAGTTCGCCGCCGGGCTGCTGCTGGTCGTGGCGGCGTATGGCTGCGCGATGGTGATGCCATGAGGAGCATCGCCCGCGACACGCTGCCGCGCGCATTGGCCGGGACACGGCCGAAGCGGGTGCGGAAAGCGAAGCGCCCCCGCAAGTGCAAGCACTGCGCCGACCGCCGTGAAATCTACAGCAACAACTCCTGGATACGATGCCCGTACTGCACCGGCGGAAGCGTGGTGACTCGATGAGCGCCGATGAACCGAAGCCGGACACGCCGCAGGAGCCGGGAGCATGACCCGCCTGATCCGCTACCTCCTGCCCTGGCTCCGCCGCCGGCCGCACCCGGCAAGTGCCATGTGGGAGCCGTGGCGGTGCCAATTCGGCATGGCCGTGTTGTGGGCGGAAGTCGCATCGACGGAATGGCCGAGGGTGCGCGCGGAGGGGCAGCGGTGACGATGCAATCAGTGGAGGACAAATCATGACTGAAGCCGCAACTGCGCTGACGAGGCCGGAGCCGCGCCCGCTGGCGATCACGCCGATGCAGATGCTCCAGATCGCCGTCGAGCAGGGCGCCGACCTGGACAAGCTGCAAAAACTTATGGATTTGCAAGAGCGGTGGGAAGCCAACGAGGCGCGCAAGGCGTACGTCGCCGCGATCAACGCCTTCAAGGCCGAGCCGCCGGCGATCCAGCGGAACCGCCATGTTCGCTACGAGACGCGCGGCTCATCCAAGGACACGGAATACGACCATGCCACGCTTGACAATGTTGTCGCTGCGATCGGTCCGGGGCTGAGCAAACACGGTCTCTCGCACCGCTG
>JAUSIF010000216.1 GCA_030648135.1 Xanthobacteraceae bacterium | reverse complement strand
GAGCGTCCGAGCGTCTCGCTCTGCAGCGTGACGTTGCAGAGATTGGGCAGAAACCGGCGCCTGGTCTTGTGGTTCGAGTGGCTCACCTTGTTACCGGTCAGCACCGTCTTGCCGGTGAGCTCGCAACGCCGCGACATAGCTCGTCATCCTTCACGCAAATGTCCGGGAACGCGGCTCCTCATAGTGAGGCCGGGAGCGAGCGTCAAGCTTGGGACGGCCGGGTCACAGTTCCGACGCATTCCCCCGCCACCCACGATTTCGGGGTCGCCGGCGAACCTCTCGATCCGAATTGTAAGGACGGAGTTCTGCGCTGCCCCGCCAGCGTAGCGCTAGCCATCAGGCTCGCGACAAGGTATCCCGGCCTCATGGTTCGACGAATAATTTCCCTCGTAGCCGCATTCGCCTTCCTCACCGCTGCTTCCATGTCAGCTACTGCCGAAGGCAGGCTCGAAGCGCGCTATGCGGTCTCCATCACCGGCATCCCGATCGGTCAGGGCGCGCTCATGCTCGATCTGAACGATATTGGTTATACTGCCGCCGGCAGCGCCACGGTAATCGGCCTCCTGAAGTTGATCTCGCCCGGCAAGGGATCTGCCGCAGCGCGGGGCAACTTCGTCGACGGTAAGCTCTCGCCGGTCACCTATTCCTTGAACTCCGAAAGCGGCGAGCGTTGGGAAGAAATCCGCATGGGGCTCGCGGCCGGCACCGTACGTGAGCTGTCGATCATGCCACCGAAACCGCTACCCGCCGATCGAATTCCGGTCACCGATGAGCACCGCAAGGGTGTGATCGATCCGATGAGCGCGATGATCATGCCCGTCGCGGGCTCCGGCAACCTGGTGAACGCCGACGCTTGCAACCGGACGCTCTCGATCTACGACGGCCGCGTGCGCTACGACTTGGTGATGAATTACGAACGCACCGAATCCGCTAAGGACGTAAAAGGCTATTCCGGCCCGCTCATCGTCTGCCGCGTCGCCTATCGCCCAGTCGCGGGCCACCGACCCAATCGTCTGCAGATCAAATACATGGTCGAGAATGAGAATATCTTCGCCTGGCTGGCGCCGGTCGCGGGCACCCGTGCGCTGGTACCGGTGCGGGTCTCGATCGGAACCATGATCGGCACGCTGGTGGTGCAGGCAACGCACTTTTCAAGCGAACCGCGGGCCCGGACGGCCGTGAACCCGGCGGTGAAATAGCTGCGAAGGAATCACCTTCGCAGCCATCGAGCCTTGTTCGTTGAATCTCTCCGCCGGCCGTGGCCGGAATCATTAACGCCACGCGCCAGAACCAGGACAGGCCCGCGACAACTTGAATAGCGGTCGTGGGTCGTTCAAATGACGCCGCAAGATGCAGCGTGAACAAACCTCGAAAGCCCTGAAGTCAGCGATTCGGGCGCGATTCGTTCCAAGCGCGTTCCAATGCTTACCGCCTCCACGGTCTTCATCGCGAACCTGTCGCGATATGATACAGAAGCGGACTTAAGGCGCCCGGTGCCTGCCGTTCCGATGTTCTCATCCAACCTCTCGACCACGCCTCCGCGGCGCGGGCGCGGCGTCACCGCCGTGCTGGGGCCAACCAATACCGGCAAGACCCATCTCGCCATCGAACGCATGCTCGGCCATTCGAGCGGGCTCATCGGCCTACCGCTGCGGCTGCTCGCGCGCGAAGTCTATAACCGCGCGGTCGAACGCGTGGGGCCGGAGGCGGTCGCCCTCGTCACCGGCGAGGAGAAAATCAAGCCCGCCAATCCGCACTACTGGATCTCGACGGTCGAGGCCATGCCGCGCGACCTCGATGTCGCCTTCGTCGCGATCGACGAGGTCCAGCTCGCCGGCGATTTCGAGCGCGGTCATATCTTCACCGACCGCATGCTCCATCGCCGCGGACGCGAGGAGACGCTGGTGCTGGGCGCCGCCACCATGCGCCCGCTGGTCGAGCGCTTATTGCCCGGCGTTGATGTCATCCAGCGTCCGCGGCTGTCGCAGCTCTCCTTCGCCGGCGAGAAGAAGATCAGCCGCCTGCCGCGGCGCACGGCGATCGTCGCCTTCTCGGCCGAGGAGGTCTATGCGATCGCCGAACTCATCCGGCGCCAGCGCGGGGGTGCCGCGGTCGTGCTCGGCGCGCTATCCCCGCGCACGCGCAATGCGCAGGTCGACCTCTATCAATCGGGCGATATCGATTTTCTGGTCGCCACCGACGCCATCGGCATGGGACTGAACCTCGACGTCGACCACATTGCCTTCGCCTCCGATCGCAAGTTCGACGGCTACCAGCACCGCCGGCTCTCCCCCGCCGAATTGGCGCAGATCGCGGGCCGCGCCGGGCGGGCGATGCGCGACGGCACCTTCGGCACCACCGGCCGTTGTTCCACCTTCGAGCCGGAATTGGTCGAGCGCCTGGAAGGCCACAACTTCGAGCCGATACACGTGCTGCAATGGCGCAACAACAAGCTCGACTTCCGTTCGATCGGAGCGCTGATCGAAAGCCTCGCCCTGCCGCCGCGCGAGGAGGGCCTCACCCGGGCGCCCGCCGCCGACGACGTGCGCGTGCTCGAACGGGCAGCCAAGGACGAGGACATGGTGCGGCTCGCGAACACGCCCGCGGCGGTCGAGCGGTTGTGGGAAGTCTGTCAGGTCCCCGATTACCGCAAGATCGCTCCCGCCGCCCATGCCGAGCTCGTTCTGACCCTCTATGGATTCCTGATGCGGGAGGGTAGGATTCCGATCGACTGGTTTGCGGCTCAGGTCGCGCTTGCCGATCGGACCGAAGGCGACATCGACACGCTTTCGAACCGCATCGCGCAGGTACGCACCTGGACCTTCGTCGCGAACCGGCTGGATTGGCTGGACGATCCGGAGCACTGGCAAGGCGTCACCCGAAGGGTCGAGGACAAACTTTCGGACGCGCTGCACGAACGGCTCGCCCAGCGCTTCGTGGACCGCCGCACCAGCATGCTGATGCGACGCCTCAGAGAGAACGCGATGTTGGATACGGAGATCAGCAAGACGGGCGATGTCATCGTCGAGGGCCACGTCATCGGTCATCTCTCGGGCTTCGAATTCGCACCCGATGCCTCGGGTGGCGGACAAGACGCCAAGGCCTTGCGCGCCGCGGCACAGAAGGTGCTCACCGGCGAGCTGGATGCCCGCGCCAAACGTCTCCATGAGGCGCCCGACGATGCCTTCGTGCTCGTCAGCGACGGTGCGATCCGCTGGATTGGAGAGCCGGTCGCACGTCTCTCGCCAGCCGAGAATGTGCTGGAGCCGCGTTTACGCGTGCTCGCCGACGAGCAGCTCACCGATGCCGCGAGAGAAAGCGTCGAGGCGCGTCTTACGCTCTGGCTCAAGACGCACATCGAGAAGCTGCTCGGACCCCTCATCGTGCTCGGCAAGGCCGAGGACGTCACCGGCATCGCCCGCGGTGTCGCCTTTCAGCTCATCGAGGCGTTCGGCGTGCTCGAACGCCCGAAAGTTGCGGAGGAGGTGAAAAGCCTCGACCAGACCACGCGCGCGGTCTTGCGCAAGTACGGCGTGCGCTTCGGCGCCTATCACATCTATCTGCCGGCGTTG
>JAUSIF010000211.1 GCA_030648135.1 Xanthobacteraceae bacterium | reverse complement strand
CAGGATGTCCGCGACCTGGTTGTCGAGGATCAATTCGCCCTTGTTGGTGCGCGCCGTGAGGACGGAATGGCCGTCGCCCTTGTGATCGCGCACGACGGTGATGAGTAGCGCCTCGCGCGGCCAGCCGAGCTGCATCAGCATGCGGCGCTTCAACAGCACGTAGTCCTCGCAGTCGCCGTAGCCGTCCTCGGGATAAGTCCATTTCTCGACCACGCCGTAGTGCTCGAGATCGGTCATCGGCTTGACGCGCTCGTTGACGAAGCGGTTGACCCGCTCGATCTCGTTGCGCGCGGCCTTGGTGAGATCGACGTCGCGCGGCTCGCTCGGCTCGGCGCGGCATTCCCACGGCCGCTCGTCGCAGAACTGGACCCAGCCGATCGGCGGACGCGCCTTCTCGCCGAGCGACACATAAAGCAGCCGCTCGCGCAGGACGGCCGAGGCCGGGCCGGCGAAGCCAACCGTCACCAGCGCGACCAGCACGGTCGCCAACAGTCCTGTTACACTGCGGGGTTTGTTGCGCATGAGTATCCCCCTCCCTGAACGGGGGAACTCTTGCATGGACGACTTGATCTCTATCTAAGATGGGCGTGCGAATACTATGTAATATTTAGAACAACTGTCGTATTATTTGATGATTATTGTAATAAACTTTGATTCAAATTGCGAAGATTCAAATTTTATGAAAATCCGGGCGATCGGCGCGAGCCGCCAACAAGCCTGCGGGCGTAATTTTGCGCGGCTCAGGCAGCCGCGAGCGCGGCCATCGCCATGCGAACACGGCGCCGGCCGTGCGAAAGCGGCGGCGGGAGCCAGGGATGGCGAGGAAGGATCGCGAAGGAAAAACTAGCACGGATAGGCACCGGCTCAAGCGCCGGAGGCGCTCAAGCGCCAGAGGGGCTTGGGCGCGTGTGGCGCTCAGGCGCCGGAACCGCCGATTTCGTGATCGAGCGTCTCGGGACTCTGCAGCCGGCTGAATTCGAGCGCGAAGCCGCCTTCGATATGGCGCACCACGCGGGCGGGCGTGCGCCCCAGCGTCACCGGCGAGCCCATCGGCAGCTTGACCTCGGTCGCGACCGCGGCACCGGAGAGCGAAACGTCGACCACCCGGCAGGGCACCTGGGTGCCGTTCGGGAGTATCAGCATCGAACGCGGATTGCGCAGCTCGAAGCGCTCATGACGGCGGTCCTCGGGCAGGCCGAGCGCATTGCGGTTGGCGAACCAGGTGAGCTGATCGGCGAGCTTGTCGCGCCGGCGGATGGTGGCCGAGACCGACATGCAGAAGCCGCTCGGAAATACCCGCGTGCAGCGGCCCTCGATCCGGCCGAGATGGTCGATATAGGCGACCACGTGCTCGCCCAGGCGCGGGGGCATGGCGGTGGTGAGCGCGGCCCCGCCCGGTGACATGTTGAGGGTCTGGCAAGGGAATTCCTGCCGGTCCTCGCGCATGTAGCGGCCGAGCAAGTTCACTTTGACGCGCTGGTGGTGGCGCCGCTCCTGATTGAGCGGCAGGACCACCGCAGGTTTGGTGGCAGTCATCCGGTCCGGTCTGGTTATAACCTCGCCGGGCGGAGCCTATCGGAGCCGTAGTTAACGGCCCGTATCGGTAGGGAGACGACTAGCCCCTGCCGCCGGGCAACAGCCGCAGCCGGCCCGCGGCCGCGCGCCGGGGCGGGGTCAAGAGGTCGATGTCATCGCCCGCGGGCCCGTGGTTGCGGTGCAGATGGCGGATCGAGACCAGACGGAGCCGGGAAAGCGGCACCAGTCCGGCCCAATACGGCACCTCCAGGGCCGCGAGCGAGCCCAACAACCGCGCATGGGTGCGGCCGCGGTGCTTCAGGGGCAGAACGGCGAGCTCGAGGTCGAGCTTGCGGCCGTCGGCGGTCTCGCCGAGGAGCCCGGCCACCGCCGGGATCGCCGTGGCCGCGACCCCGTCGAGCAGCGCATAAAGGTCGGGCCAGTCCTCCGGCGCGAAGGGTTCGGCGAAGGGGCGGTCCTTCAGCTCGCGTCCCAGAAGGGCGCAAATGCGGGTACCGGCGAGACGCACGGCATAACGGACCACTCCGTTAAGCTCGAGCAGAAAAACATCGCCGAGCAGGCCGCGGATCGCGGCCGGATCGAGATCGCTGCGCTCGGGCGCGGCGCGTCCGGCGCGCAGCCGGTCCCAATAGGCATAAAGGGCCGTGGTCGCGGCGTGCTTCATCATGGGCTCCCGCCGGCGAACTGCCCCGTCGCGGGACAGGAGCGCTCGCCGCAAAGGAGATCGAGCATGAGCCGTGCCGACGGCGACCCGGCGGCGGCGCCGGCCGGTGCTCCCGCTGGTTAGGGTTAAGCATCGGTTTCGATCGAAAGCGGTGCGCGCCTTGCTAGCTTGGATCTCGCCCGCGCTCGCCCACGCGCCAACGGCGGCAATGAACAAAGTCACCGGCCCAAATCCTAGACGGGGAGGCGGGACGTGACGGAGCCCGCGGGGGCGGGGGCTTCCCGCGGGCTTCCCCTCTTCTCGTAGGATCGTCATTACGCTCGGCTCGTCCGCGACGACGGGCGGGAACGCTTGCCCGCGCGCCCGCGGCGGCCTATGTCACGGGCGCCCTCTCCGGGACCGCCGCGTGGCCCGATCCTCCCAGCCGATCTTCAATTTGCCGCCGGTCATTTCGCTGATCAGCGCGGCATTCGTGCTCATCCACGGCGCGCGCGCGTTCATCGACGCCAGCGCCGATCTGCAGGTGCTGATGTGGTTCGCCTTCGTGCCGGCGCGCTACGATGCATCCTTGCCGCTGGGCTTGCTGTTGCCGGGCGACGGGGCGGCGGATATCTGGACCTTCGTCAGCTACGCCTTTCTGCACGGCGACGTCGTGCATCTCATCGTCAATCTGGTTTGGTTTCTCGCCTTCGGCAGCGCCGTCGCCTGGCGGTTCGGGGCCCTGCGCTTCCTCGCCTTTTTCGCGGTGACGGCGGCGGCGGGAGCGCTCACCCATCTTGCCACCCATTACGGCGAGTTCGCGCCGCTGGTGGGCGCATCGGCGGCGATCTCGGGAGCGATGGCGGCGGCGGTCCGCTTCGCCTTCGAGACCGGCGGCCCGCTCGGATTTTTACGCGGCCGCGGCGAGGGCGCGTTCCGGGTGCCGGCGGCCCCGCTCGGCCAGGCGCTGCGCAATCCGCAGGTGATCGTCTTCCTCGCGGTGTGGTTCGTGCTCAATCTCATGTTCGCGTCGAGCACGCTGTCCGCGGCCATCACCGAAGGGACGATCGCGTGGGAGGCGCATATCGGCGGCTTCCTCGCCGGCCTGTTGTTGTTTCCGCTGTTCGACCCGGTCGGCGCCGCCGGCGACTGAGCCCTTGCGGGCGGCGCGGTTCGAGTAGAGAATTCACCGGGATCGGGGCAGGAATCATGGAGGAAGCCATGACCGTTCGCGCCATCCTCTCGCTCAAGGGCAAGGACTGCGTCACCATCGCGCCCGAGGCGACGCTTGCCGAGGCGGCGCGCCTGCTTTCAGAGAAACGCATCGGCGCCGCGGTCGTCATCGGCCCCGGCCAGCGCGTCGCCGGGATCCTGTCCGAGCGCGACATCGTCCGCGCACTCTCCAAGCACGCAGCCGGCGCGCTCGCGCAAACCGTGGCGAGCGCGATGACCCGCGAGGTCGTCACCTGCACCGCCGACGAGACCATCCCTTCGCTCATGCAACGCATGACCGCGGGGCGCTTCCGCCACGTGCCGGTGGTCGAGCACGGGCGGCTCGCCGGAATCGTGTCAATCGGCGACGTGGTGAAGCACCGGATCGAGGAAGTGGAGCGCGAGAGCCAGGCGCTCAAGGAATATATCGCGACGGCGTGAGCGAACTCAGCGAAGTGCTGAGACGGCCTCCGACAGCTCGCCGAGCGCGCGCTCGGTCGCCTCGGCGCCGAGCCGGATCGCCTCCTCGGCGCGGTGGAACTCGAACAGGCCGATCGGGCCGAGCCGCGGCGAGATCATCACGTCGGGCGGATCGCCGGCCAGCCGCGAGCGGGCGATGCGGTCCTGGGTGATGTTGAAGGCGTCGACCATGACCGAGCCGATGCCCTGCGGGCCATCCTTCTCGCCCATCACCTGACGGCGCAACAGCCGGCCGAAGCGAAATAGATTGCCGAAACGGCCCGGCTCCTCCGCCTCCGTCTCCGCCGGCATCGATCCCGGCTCATCCCCGTGTTCCTGGATCACCGTGCCGCGCCCGAACACGTCGGCATGGAGATTGACCGCGATCACCAACCGCGCGCCGAGCGCGCGCGCGGCGGAGACCGGGATCGGATTGACCATCGCCCCGTCCATCAGCCAGCGTCCGGCCACTTTCACCGGGCTGAAAATGCCCGGCAGTGCATAGCTCGCGCGGATCGCGTCCACGAGACTGCCGCGGGTGAGCCAGATCTCATGGCCGGAGCCGAGCTCGGTCGCGATGGCGGCGAAACGGGTGTCGAGCTCCTCGATGGCGACGTTCTCGAGATTGCGCTGCAGCAGCTGGGCGAGCCGGCTGCCGCCGATCAGGCCGTTGGCTCCGAGCCGGAAGTCGAGCAGACCGAGCATGCGCCGCTTGGTGATGTCGCGCGCCCAGTCCTCGAGCACGTCGAGCCGGCCGGCGGCCCAGGCGCCGCCCACCAGCGCGCCCATGGAGGTGCCCGCGATCACGTCGGGCACGATGCCGGCGGAGGCGAGCGTGCGCATGACGCCGATATGGGCGAAGCCACGCGCGGCGCCGCCGCCGAGCGCTAAGCCGATCACTGGCCGCGTGGCGGCCGGCGACGGCTGCGTCGTCG
>JAUSIF010000201.1 GCA_030648135.1 Xanthobacteraceae bacterium | reverse complement strand
ATGGCCTCAAGCGTCGCCTTGTCGAGCACGACAAAGCCCTCTTTCTCTGTTCGCACGATGTCGTCCTTGCCCCAGCGGCTCATGATGCGGCTGCAGGTTTCGATCGTGGTGCCGGTCATGTCGGCCAGTTCCTGCCGGGAGAGCGCGAGGAGAATGAGCGTGCCGTCAGGGGCAGACCGCCCGAGATTCTTGGCGAGCTTGAGAAAGAGGCGTGCGAAGCGCGCTTCAACACGGCCGCCGGTCAGGTCGGTCAGCCGGTTCGTGAGCTCGACGAGCCGGTGCGTCAATCCGAGCAGCAGACCCCGCACGAGCGATGGATGTTCCTCGAGCAGCGCGAAGAGAATGACGCGCGCGGGACGAGCAGGCAGGAGGTCTCTTGGAGCGCGGCCGCAGAGGGGGAAACGGCCGGCCCTCGAGGCGTTCGCGATCCTCCGTGCCGAGGCGCCGGAAGACCAGGCTTCGGCGGATCGCTTCGTCGATTTCCGCAGCCGACACGGCCCGATTGTAGCCGAGGATCCACGATTACCAATTGCGCCGGTCGACGAATGTCTGGGGCTCGAGCGGGCGCCCTGCCGGGAACGCCGCCGCCTCACGGCGCGCCGACCAGAGCAACACCGGTCCGACGAGGCGATCGATCGCCCACGAGAGGCCACCAAGTTCGCGCTCGATCTCAAGCCGTAACACTCGCGCGCGCGCGCTGATCGGCGCATTCGAATGGCGAAGATAGCGTTCCATGGCCCACAGCGCCGCCCCGTATCCCTCGCGAAGCTTCGACGCTTCGGCCTTGAAGCGGGCCCGCACCCGTGCATCGCCGTCCTGGCGGTACCGCCTCCATCCCTCGAAAATCGTCCGCATCATGCGAAGCAGGCTCGGGCCGTTGGCATCGAAGTCGCGCTGAAACGCCAAGTCGAGCCACGACTTCGAGTCGTCCCGCTCGATGTGCTCGTGCTTGAAATTGAACTTGTACTGGCCGTGGATGTCGGCCAGGTCGATGTCGTTCAACATCCGCCCCTGCGCCTCCATGTCCGCGTGCAGCGGCGTGCCCGGCACCGGGGTGTAGAGCATGAACTGATGGCAGTCGGCGTCGTGCGCGACAGCGTGCTCGATCTGGCTACGCATATTCTCCGGCGTATGGTGCTCCATGCCGACAATCGTCGATCCCTGCACGCGGATGCCGTGCGACTGCAGCTCGCGCGTCAACGCAATCGTATCGGTGTCCTTCAGCTTGACGTATCCCGAGCTCGGCGACTCAAACCCCATCCAGACCCAGCTCACGCCAAGCTCGACGAGTTGCCGCATGTCGTACTGGCGAATCGCGTTGGCCGAGGAAAACACGAACATCGACCAGGCCTTGCCCTCCCGCTTCATGTGGTCGAGGAGATCCAGGGCCCGCTTCTTATAGAGGAGAAAGTTCTCGTCCATCATGAAGAAGGTGCGCTCTTCGAGCTTGCGTTCGACCTCGCACATGATGTCGAACAACTCCTTTCCCGTATGGAAGAAGTTCACGAAATGCCCCTTGCCGCCGAAAAACGACGAGGTCGTGCAGAAGTTGCAGCCCATCGGACAACCGACCGACGGAATGATGGTGGCCGCCGGGTCGCCGCCGCCGCGCGGCGCTTTCAGGCCCATGAGCCTGAATCCGAACGAGGAGGGTATGGCCGGATGCGCGATCGGCGCATCGACCGGATCCCCAAGGAACTCGCGAAACCATCGGATGCCCTCGCCTTTGACGACGTGATCGGCGTCGAGCATCCGCTCGACGCCGGGAATCGCGGCAACGTGCCCACCGACCACGATCACCGATTTCGGCGAGTGCAGGCGGACCAGCCGGCACATCTCCCGGACCTTCCCGATATTCACGATGATCCCGGAAATGCCGACAACGTCGTACGCGTTCGCCGTCAGCTCCTCGATGAAGCGCTCGCGCGTCGGAAAATCGAGCAGCGTCGACCTCGCCGAGATGTTCTCCTGAATCAGCATGATGCCCCAGGAGCGATGGTGCATCCTCAGCGAGAACGGCCCCTGCGCGCGCGTCACCTGATTGTGATACAGCTCGAGCGGGTTGATGGCGCGGCTGCCGAACTCGTCGTCGCGGGCAAAAGGACCAAACACCGACGTCAGCAGCACGCGGGGACGCGATCCAAGGGGAACAGACATGCCGGGATCGTATCTGGATGGGCGGCGGCCGAATGTAATTTCTTTGTACGCCCGGCGAAACGCCGAGAACAGGTGAGACTGGGCGCATTATGCGGGAGTTCGGCGTGAAACCTTGGTTCAGGCCGCGGTGTTCATCAGGTGGTCAAGAACACCGGCCATGATCTTGTTGACCCGTTCGAAGCGATCGGCCGTTCCTGTTATTTCTGTTTCCGACTGAACGAAGCGGCCAGGCACCATCTCGCTGCGGCAGTTTTCGATCAACGCCGATGCGCTCGAAGGTGTGGCTTCCAGGTGAAACTGGAAACCCAGAACCCGATCTCCGATGCTGAACGCCTGGTTCTCACAGGCTGAACTCCTGGCAATCTTGAGCGCATGCGCCGGCAAGTCGAAAGTCTCGCCGTGC
>JAUSIF010000198.1 GCA_030648135.1 Xanthobacteraceae bacterium | reverse complement strand
CCGCCGCCGGCCGGAGCGAAGAACGGCCACCCGAACGCGCGCTCGAGCTCGAGAAGCAGGCTTCCCGCGATCAGCGGGGGGAACGCGAAGAGGACCATGACCGCGGCCACGAGCACGTACCAGCAGTAGAGCGGGATCAGGTTGATGCGCATGCCGGGCGGCCGGCATTTGAGCACGCCGACGATGAGCTCGACAGCGGCCGCGATCGCCGCGATCTCGATGAACGAGAATCCGAGCAGCCAGATATCCGCGCCGATCCCGGGCTGGTAGGCCGAAGTCAGCGGCGGGTACATGACCCACCCGCCGCGCGGCGCCGCGTCGAAGAAGATCGACCCGCACAGGAAGACGCCGCCGATCAGGTAGCACCAGTAGCCGAACGCCGACAGCCGCGGGAATGGGAGATCGCGCGCGCCGAGCATCTGCGGCAGGAAGATGATCGCGACCGCCTCGAAAATCGGGATCGCGAACAGGAACATCATGACCGACCCATGGACCGTGAAGACCTGGTTGTAGGTCTCGGCCGACATAAAAGTGTTGCCCGGAACCGCGAGCTGGATCCGGATCATGAGGGCGAGCACGCCGCCGAAGAGCAGGAACGCGAAAGCGGTCGCCGTGTACCACAGGCCGACCTCCGTGTTGTTGACCTCCGACCAGTAGCGCCAACCCTTCGGAGTCCTCCAGGCCTCGAGGAGCCGCTCTTCCTGCGCGAGGCGCAGTTCCGCGGGGGGCTCGTGCTTGAGCGGCTCTTGGTCGGGGTAAGTCATTTAAGGGACCCGAGCCAGGCGGCCATCGCGCGCAGCTCCCCGGGCGGCAGCATTCCGAAGTGCGGCATGCCGACCCCCGGCTTCACCCGGTCGGTCCGTTCCAGCCAGGCCGTCACGCCGGCGAGATCGTTGGCAAGCGTTCCGGCACCGACGCTGAGCCGGCCGCCCACATGCGTGAGGTCCGGGCCGATCACGCCGTCGGCCCCCGCGGCGCCGCGGACCGTGTGGCAGGCGGAGCAGCCGTTGGCCATGAAATGCCTGCGCCCGATCGCCGCCTCGGCCCCGGCGGGGGCTGCGGGCCGCCGCTGCAGGTCGAGCCAGCGGGCGAACTCCGCCTTCTCCATCACGACGACGTCGAAGGCCATCAGAGCGTGCGAGGCGCCGCAGTATTCGGCGCAGACGCCGCGAAACGTCCCAGTCCGAGTCGGCTGCAGGACGAGCCGCGTGCGGCGGCCCGGGATCATGTCCACCTTTCCGCCGAGCGGCGGGATCCAAAAGGAGTGGATGACGTCCGTGCTTTCAAGCTCGAATTCAACGGGCTCTCCGACCGGCAGACGAATCTCATTGGCCGACTCCACCCGTCCTCCTGAAGGCGGACGGTACATAACGCGCCACCACCACTGCTCGCCGGTGACCGCGATCTTAAGGCTCCCCACGGGTGCTCGAGCCAGGAGGTCCGGCAACATCGCGAGGCCGTAGACCAGCAGTGCCGCGAGCACTACGGTCGGCACCAGCGCGCCGCCGCCGATGATCAAGAGCCTGGCCCGGCGTTCCGGGAATGTTTCCGGCAGGGCACGGACGGCATGGACCGTGAGCGCGGCCACCGCGATCCAGACGACCGCCGCCCCGCCGGTCATCCACCAGAAGAGGCCGGCGATCCGCTCGGCGCCGACGCCCGCCGGATCAAGCGCCGATTGTCTTCCGTCGCAGCCCGCCAACAGCGCCGCGCACGCGCAGAAAAAACAGCGGCCAACTGTTCTCATCGAGCCGTGATTTTATCAAATGAAAACTGCGGCCATCACTGCGTAAAACTACGCATTATCACCGTCTATCTTGGAGGGGTATCTTCTAGCGAGCCCAGATCGATAGCTCCACGAGTCGTATGGCTCATGGTTCCGGCCGGCAAGCCCGTCGACGGAAGCCATTGAGGCCGCCCTCAAAACCTTTCCGGTGGTCGTCGTCACCGGGATGCGGCAGGTGGGCAAGAGCACCCTCTTGCAGAAGGCTCCCGCGTTCCGACATCGGAGCTTTGCGACACTCGACGATTTTGCCTTTCGGTTCAATCGCCGCCGTTCCGTAGACAGGGGACAGCTGTTTTATCGGCTGACCCAGCAAGCCGTCGCCATCGAGGCGACAGCGCTCGATGCGATAAAACATGGCGCATGATTCCACTATAGGTCCCGTCATGTGCATACCCATCTGTCAACAACAGTTTTTCGCGCTCCCGCTGTGGATGGTGTGAATGGTTTTCGTTGCCGTTGCCACTTGGCGCAGCCAGCAGGCAAGTGCGCATTATGAGTTGCACCACCCAGGAACATGAATCAGTCCATTTTCTCGTCGAGAACACTCTACTGGCCGACTTGGACGCGGCCGATCGACGGCTGCGGCGTCATCGCCTTCGAGAGCGCGGACATTCCCGCGCGCACGTACATCGAGGTGATCAGCACGACAGCCGAGAGGAGCAGGCCGACGGCTATGTTGCCCGCCTGGAGCTCCTTGCCGGCGTCGAACCGCCTCTCCAGGTGTCCGAACAAGCGCAGGGTCGCCGAGATCGAGACGACGGCCAGCGCCATCGAGATCGCCAAGTGGGCGGCCATCAGAATAAAAATCCG
>JAUSIF010000196.1 GCA_030648135.1 Xanthobacteraceae bacterium | reverse complement strand
ACGCCCGTTTTGTTGCCGGTTCCGGTCGCGCTTGCGATCCAGGCAGAGCTGATATCGATCTGGACCATGTCTGCATGCACGTTGTTGCCGGTCGTGCTGCTGTCCTCTCCCTTAATCGTTATCTCGCGCGTTGCCGTCATTCGCATTGTGGCAATCGCGATCGTTTTTCCCGTCCTGGCATTGGCGGCCGCGCCGGTAACAGCGATCGTCCTGCATCGGAAAAACACTTCAAACTACGACAAGCATTACCACCTCTTAGCCAAGGCCTTGGAGCGCACTTGGCATGAAACCAGCGCCGAACCGATCCGTCTCGTCGGCAGCTACAGCAATCTCATTGCTGGCGTATCGTTCTATTTCGCCGACCGCCCGTCGATGTTGGCTTTAGACCGACCACAATGGACGCCCTGGGCCGATGACGAGCGCATCGACCGGGAAGGCATTGCTTTGGTTTGCCCGCGGAGCTGGTGGCCGAGCTGTTTAGAAGCGGTCGATTCAATCACGGCTAAGCGGGCTGTCGGCCGCCGCGTCGAAGTCGAGATCGTCCGCAGCTATCTCGGTCTGCCCGGCAAACCCGAGCGCTACGTGATCGTTACCGTACCGCCGCGACGGTGATCCCGGGCTTCCCGGCCGCGCGCGCTCAATACCGGTAATGATCGGGCTTATAGGGCCCGTCGGCGGGAACGCCGATATAGGTCGCCTGCTTTTCGCTGAGCTTGGTGAGCTTCACCCCGATCTTGTCGAGGTGCAGGCGCGCGACCTTTTCGTCGAGCTCCTTCGGCAGCACATAGACCTTCTTCTGGTACTTGGCGGCGTTGGTCCATAGCTCGATCTGGGCGAGTGTCTGGTTGGTGAAGCTCGCCGACATCACGAAGCTCGGATGCCCCATGGCATTGCCGAGATTCACCAGCCGGCCTTCCGACAACAGGATGATCCGCTTGCCGTCGGGGAACTCGATCTCGTCCACCTGCGGCTTCACGTTCACCCATTTGAAATTGCGCAAGGCCGCCACCTGAATCTCGGAATCGAAGTGGCCGATATTGGCGACGATGGCGCGGTCCTTCATCTTGCGCATGTGCTCGAGCGTGATGACGTCCACATTGCCGGTGGCGGTGACGAAGATATCGGCGCGCGCGGCGGCATCGTCCATGGTGGTGACCTCGTAGCCCTCCATCGCCGCCTGCAACGCGCAGATCGGATCGACCTCGGACACCAGCACGCGGCAACCGGCATTGCGTAAGCTCGCCGCCGAGCCCTTGCCCACGTCGCCGAAGCCCGCGATCATCGCGACCTTGCCCGCCATCATCACGTCGGTGCCGCGCCGGATGCCGTCGACCAGGCTCTCGCGGCAGCCGTAAAGATTGTCGAACTTCGACTTGGTCACCGAATTATTGACATTGATCGCCGGGAACAGGAGCCGGCCTTCCTTCTCCATCTGATAGAGACGGAGCACGCCCGTCGTCGTCTCCTCGGTGACGCCGCGGATGTTTTTGGCGACATGCGTATACCAGCCGGGCTTCGCCTTCAGCCGCTGCTTGATCGAGGCAAACAGCACTTCCTCTTCCTCGTTGGTGGGATGGCTCAATACCGAGGCATTGCTTTCCGCCTTCATGCCGAGATGGAGGAGGAGCGTCGCATCGCCGCCGTCGTCGAGGATCATGTTGGCCGTGCCGCCGTCCGACCATTCGAAGATGCGGTGGGTATAGTCCCAATATTCCTTCAGGCTCTCGCCCTTCACGGCGAAGACCGGCGTGCCGCCGGCCGCGATCGCGGCGGCGGCGTGATCCTGGGTCGAATAGATGTTGCAGGACGCCCAGCGCACGTCGGCGCCCAACGCCTTCAGGGTCTCGATCAGCACCGCGGTCTGGATCGTCATGTGCAGGGAGCCGGCGACGCGCGCGCCGCGCAGCGGCTGCTCCGGCCCGTATTCCTCGCGCGTCGAGATCAGACCGGGCATTTCGATCTCGGCGATCGCGATCTCCTTGCGGCCCCATTCGGCGAGACCGATGTCCTTGACGACGTAATCCTTGGCGGCGGTTTTGACGGCGTGCATGAACGGGGCTCTCGACTGGTCGGATTTCGGGTCGCGATGGAGCCGCTGCGTTTCAGCGGCGGGCCGCAATTCCAATAGCAGGCCCGTCCGAAGGTTACAATAAGGATATAAAGATATCGTTATATGATCTATAGAAACCCATGGGATACTAGGCGTTTGCAAGGAAACCCTCGGCGCTCAACCATCCACCCGCTTCATTCCTCCTCGCCGAAATGGCTCGAGCAGAGCGTCTCGATCGCTTCGAGGACGGCTGCGGCTCCCGGGCCGCGCGCCGTGACCCGAATCGAGCTCCCAGGTCCGGCGGCGAGCATGAGGATGCCCATGATGGAGGTGCCGCCCACCGTCTCGCCGCAGCGGGTCACGGTCACCTCGGCGTCGAAACGCTCGACAGTCTGGACCAGGCGCGCCGCGGCGCGCGCATGCAGGCCGCGCTCATTCACGATCGCGATCTCGCGGACGAGCGCGCCCTCCGGCGGCGCCGGGTCGGGCGGACAATCCTCATCAGGCTTGCCCGGAGGATTCGACTTCGTCATTTGCCGGCGAGCACATGGCTCGCGATATTGATGTATTTGCGGCCCGCTTCCTGCGCCTGCTCGACGGCTTCGGCGAGCGACTTCTCGTGGCGGACGCTCGCAAGTTTCACCAGCATCGGCAGATTGATGCCGGCGACGACCTCGACGTTGGGGGCGTTCATCACCGAGATGGCGAGGTTCGAGGGCGTGCCCCCGAACATGTCGGTGAGAATCGCCACTCCCTCGCCGCTGTCGACCTTTTTTACCGCTTCAATGATTTCCTGGCGGCGGCGTTCCATGTCGTCCTTGGGGCCGATGCTGACCGTCTCGATCTGGCTCTGCGGGCCGACCACGTGCTCAAGCGCCGCGCGGAATTCGGCGGCGAGCCGGCCATGGGTGACGAGAACGAGACCGATCATGGGTTCTCTGCCGGGGTCCATCGAGAGGCGCCGGCGTCTCCCGCGGTCGACGCGGGCGCACATATTCCTTAGGTGCACCTGCGAAGGCAAGCGCGAAGGATCACGCCTCTGTTATGGGAAAAAGCGCAGCCAGAACAGGGGGTAAGGCCTGCTCCCCCGGCCCGACCGGCAGACGCGACAACATGATACCCAGAATCTCGGTCTTGAGCCCCCCCGGCTCCGGCAGGCGGGCTGCATCTTGGGCTTCCAGATCGACCACGAGGCCTACGAGCGCGAGCGGTTCGCATTCGCGGCGGCGTATCCCGAATGCGCGGACCTCGATCTGGCCACGGATCGCATCCGGTGCCGCGGCGACGAGCCGGCCATGGGCCGGAATGAGACGCACCCGGTCGTCGGCGACGAGCCAAGCGTGCGGCAACAGGCCGCTGCGGCCAGCTTCTAGGAGGGCCTCCGCGAGACGCGACTTGCCGGATCCCGATGGCCCCCGGATCAACACCGCGCTTCGCCCGACGAGCACGCAGCTCGCATGGACGGTCGCGTCTCCGGCAACGGACATCGCTTACGCGGCAGGCAGCCGCATGATGAAGCGCGCCCCGGCCACGCGGGACGTCCCGCCCGGCCGGGAGGAGGGAGCCATGCGGTTCTCGGCCCAGATCCGTCCGCCGTGACCCTCGACGATCTGACGCGAGATCGAAAGCCCGAGTCCCGAATTCTGGCCAAATCCGTGTTCGGGGCGGTCGGTATAGAAGCGCTCGAAGATCTTGCCCAAGGCTTCCGGCCGCACGCCCGGGCCATCGTCATCGACTATGATCTCGATTTCGCCCTTGAGCCGGCGGCAGGTGATGCGCACCGTTTTCCCCGGCGGCGAGAAGGAACGGGCATTTTCGAGGAGATTGTCGATCACCTGGCCGAGACGAGAATCCTGGCCCGGCACGACGAATCCCGACGGCGCTCCCGGAGCGCGCTCGAAGGAAAGCCCGATCTCCACGCCGTCGCCACGCGGCACTTCGTTCGCGATCTTGACCAGAGCCGTGAGTAGCTGCTCGAGATCGACCGGAACCGCCTCTTGCCGTTGCAGATCGGCGTCGAGACGGCTCGCATCCGAGATGTCGGTGATGAGCCGATCCAGGCGGCGGACATCGTGCTCGATCACGGTAAGAAGGCGATTGCGCGCCTCCTCGGTCTTGACCAGCGGCAGGGTCTCGACCGCGGAGCGCAGCGAAGTGAGCGGATTCTTCAACTCGTGGGCGACATCCGCGGCGAAGCTCTCGATCGCCTCGATGCGGGCATAGAGCGCGTCGGTCATGTCGCGGATCGCCCTGGAAAGATGGCCGATTTCATCCGAGCGGGAGCTGAAGTCCGGAATCTCGACCCGCGAGCGCGTGCGCCGGCGCACCCGCTCGGCGGCATCGGCAAGCCGCCGCACCGGTCCGCCGATGGTGCCCGCGAGCAGGAAGGACAGCAGCGCCATCACCGACGCGGAGATCAGGAACACGCGCACGATCACGAACCGTTCGGCTTCGACCGCGGCATCGATCTCGCTGCCCTGGGTCGACAACAAGAGCGCGCCGAATACGGCACGGAAGCGCTGCACCGGCACCGCCACCGAGACGATCACCTCGCCGCGATCGTTGGCTCGCACCACGCTCGAATTCTGTCCATAGAGCGCGCTTCCGACCTCCGGATAGCCCTTGCCGTTCTCGGGGCCGAGCTCCTTGTAGAGCGGAAGCTCGCCACGGACGACCCGTTTGACCAGCGAATTCCAGACACGAGTCAGGAAGCCGGGCTTTTCCGCCGCCGGCGAAGGCAGATCGAAGCGAAGGATATCGCCGCGGAGATAGAGCGTGCGTGAATCGAGGATCAGGATGCCGTCGCGGTCATAGATGCGCGCGCGCGTGTTGGTGGGAGAGACGAGACGGCGCAGCAATGGCGCGATGCGTTCCGGATTGATCGGGAATTCGAGCGGCGCCAGCACCTCTTCTCCCGGACTGTAGGTCTCGCCCTGTTGCAGCTCCAACAGCCGGTCCGGATTGATGGTGATGGCGTAATTGTCGACCGTAGCCGAACTTGCGATCGCGCCGGCGATGATCTCGCCCTGGATCAGCAAGCTCTGGATGCGCGCGTCGATCAGTCCGGCGCGATATTCGGAAAGATAGAGAATGCCGGAAACGAGCGCTACCAGCCCGGCGAGATTGAGCAGCAGAATCCGCCGGGTGATGCTCGAGAAGCTCTCATTGATGAGGAAGTTCCGCCACTTCTGCATGGCGGCGACGACCCGTGCCCACGCGCCCGGCCGCGTCGGCGCCGCGAGCGTCTGCTCGGTGTCTGCCCGTAGCGGTGACGATTTGACGTGGCGGGTGCGATCGGAGGGGACGATCCGCCGGACGATGCCGGACAGGTTTTCATAGGAGAGAGAGCGCCGCAGTTTGCTGAGGGCGGCGAATGCAGGCGCCCGTCGGCCGTGCCGCGGCAGCGCTTCGCGTTTGTCGACGTCTGCCTTCATGGGCAGCGGTCCGGCGGCCGGCGCGGCCGGCTGTCGCTCAGGCCTCCTTGAAACGGTACCCGACGCCGTACAGCGTCTCGATCATTTCGAAATCGTCATCGACCGTCTTGAACTTCTTGCGCAGCCGTTTGATGTGGCTGTCGATGGTGCGGTCGTCGACATAAACCTGGTCGTCATAGGCCGCATCCATCAGCGCGTTGCGGCTCTTGACCACACCGGGACGCGTTGCCAGCGCCTGCAGGATCAGGAATTCGGTGACCGTAAGCGTCACCGGCTCTCCCTTCCAGGTGCAGGTATGGCGCTCCGGATCCATGCGCAGCTGCCCGCGCTCGAGCGCCTTGGCATCGGTCTCCTTCACCGGCTGGCCGTCCTTCGGGGTCACCCGGCGCAACACGGCCTTCACGCGCTCGACCAGGAGACGCTGGGAGAACGGTTTACGGATGAAGTCGTCGGCGCCCATCTTGAGCCCGAACAGCTCATCGATCTCCTCGTCCTTGGAGGTGAGGAAGATCACCGGCAGGTCGGTCTTCTGGCGCAGGCGGCGCAGGAGTTCCATGCCGTCCATCCGCGGCATCTTGATATCGAGGATGGCGAGATCCGGCGGATTGGTCTTGAAGCCGTCGAGCGCCGAAGCGCCGTCGGTATAGGTCAAAATACGGTAGCCCTCGGCCTCGAGCGCGATCGAGACCGAGGTCAGGATATTGCGGTCGTCATCGACGAGAGCGATGGTCGGCATGAAATCTCCTTGCCCCCGGAACGGACGCGAATACGGGAATCGCCAGCTTTTGAAGCCCTTGGGCGGGGCCGAAATGTGGCCATTTCCGGCTTGCGCCTCGTTGGTTCAACCTAGCGTCTTACCGTTGCCCACGCCACGCCCATATCCTTCTATGCTTGACGCGCCGACATCGGCTTAGGCCCTCATATAGGGACAAACTTGCAGTTTTGCCCACCCGGCATGCTTTTGGAGCCTAAATCCGATGCAACAGAGCGAAGATTTTGATCCGGTTCGTACCGCGCAAAGGCTGCTGCGCGAGGCCCGCACCGGTGCGCTTGCGACCCTTATGCCGGACGGGGCTCCCTATGCCTCGCTGGTGACGGTCGCCACCCTTCCCAATGCCGCCCCGGTGCTGCTCGTGTCGCGCCTCGCCCGCCATACGGCGAATATCCTCGCCGATCCGCGCGTCTCGCTGCTCTTGGGCGAAAGCCACTCCGGCGATCCCCTCGCAGGGGCGCGGTTGAGCCTTGCGGGACGAATCGCAACGACCGGGGATTCGGCGGCGCGGCGGCGCTTCCTTGCTCGTCATCCCTCGGCCGCGGGCTATGCGGACTTTCAGGACTTCGCCTTCTGGCGCATCGAGCCGACCGGCGCCCATCTGGTCGCGGGCTTCGGCCGCATCGTCGATCTGAAGGCCCGCGACCTCGCGACCGAAGTGGCCGACGCGGCGGATTTGCTTGCCGCCGAGGAAACTGCGGTCAGCCACATGAACGAAGACCATGCCGACGCGATCGAACTTTATGCGACCCGGCTGCTCGGGCAGCCCGGCGGACCGTGGCGAGTCATCGGCGTCGATCCTGCGGGCTGCGACTTGATGCTCGATGCCAGCGTGTGCCGCCTCGAGTTTCCGGCTCGGGTCACGACCCCGGAGGGATTGCGCAAGACCCTGGTCGAACTCACGCAAAAGGCGCGGGGACGCTGAATCAAGGTTAAAATGAAACAGCCTGGATCGGCATTGACCCGGACGGGCGCGTTCCGGAGAATTCGTCAGCATTGGCCTTCACAAGGTCTGAAGCGGTTACTATGGTGCCGCCCCCGGCATGAAGAACCGGTGGCAAGCCGTCGTTTCCGGGTAGCAAGACCGTCTTGGCGGCATGAAATATGGTTCCGGGCCGCAGGCCCCGGGGGTAGTTCGGGAGGCATTCCGTGCAAGAGACTGGCATCCGCAACGGCGCCTTCGGCGCCGCCGAGTTCGGTTTCAAGAATCTGGCGGCGGTCCACTGGAATCACACCGGGCCCGTGCTCTACGAGCATGCCCTGCGCGACGGCGAAGCCGAGTTGGTGGCGGGCGGCGCACTTTGCGCCGAGACCGGCGTCCATACCGGACGCAGCCCCAAGGACAAGCACACCGTCTGCGATGCGCTCACCGAAAAGACCATGTGGTGGGACGGCAATCGCAAGATCACGCCGGAGCAGTTCCAGCTTCTCT
>JAUSIF010000190.1 GCA_030648135.1 Xanthobacteraceae bacterium | reverse complement strand
AAAAAATGGGGCGCGGAGCAGGTACACCAATGGCGACGCTCCTATAATGTCGCGCCGCCCGGCGGGGAGAGCCTGAAGGACACGGTCGCGCGCGCCTTGCCCTATTACGTGCAGGAAATTTTGCCTCGCGTGCTCAGGGGCGAACGCACCCTCGTCTCCGCCCATGGTAATTCCCTGCGCGCGCTCGTCATGGTGCTGGAGCGGCTCTCGCCCGAAGCCATCGTCAAGCGCGAACTCGCCACCGGGGTGCCGATCCTCTATCGGCTGGAAGCGGATTCCACCGTCGCCGAGAAGCTCGACCTCGCCGCCTGAGCGCGCCCCGCCTCCCAGCCCAAAATCGCGCGTTTGCGCGTGAGCCCCCAGTGATAGCCGGTGAGGTCACCGCTTTTGCCGATCACGCGGTGGCAGGGCACCACGAAGGAAACTGGATTTTTGCCGACCGCGGCGCCGATCGCCCGCGCGCCCTTCGGTTTGCCGAGGCTCAAGGCAATGCCGGAATAGGTCGCGGCCCGCCCCATCGGGATCGAAAGCAGCGTCTCCCAGACCCGGATCTCGAAATCGGTTCCGATCAACACAATGCGGAGCGGCGTCTCCCGCCGCCATTGCGAGGAATCGAAAATCCGCCGCGCATAGGACGCGGTGCGCGGCCGATCCTCGACATAGCGCGCATTCGGCCAGCGTCCGCGCATGTCGTCGAGGGCCGCTTCTTCCTCGCCCGCATCGGCGAAGGCGAGGCCGCACAAGCCGCGTTCGGTCGCCATCACGAGCGCCGATCCGAACGGGGAGGGATGGAAGCCGTAAGCGATCGCGAGACCGCCGCCGCCGCTCTTCCATTCCCCCGGCGACATTGCCTCGTGCACCACGAAGAGATCATGCAGGCGGCCCGGTCCCGACAGGCCGAGCTCGTAGGTTGCCTCCAGCACGCTCGGCGTCTGCAACAGCATCCGCCGGGCATGGTCGAGGGTCACCGCCGCCAAAAACTCCTTGGGCGTGAGCCCGCACCAGCGCCGAAAAAGCTCGGTCAGCGCCCGCGGCGTGGCGCCGACCGCATGGGCGATTTCCTCCACCTCGGGCTGCTCGCGGAAATTCTCCGAGACGAACGCAATGGCGCGGCGCACGGTCTCGTAATCGACGGCGGCGGTATCGAACGGCGAAGGATCAAAGCTTGCGGCGGCGAGCATCGGCTGTGCATTCATGGATCGAGCCAAGCAGACTTCGCGATGGGTTGCCACCCGATTTCACGGAAGGTGGAAAACTAACGCTTGGCGGTGGCAAGCGCGGCGGCGAGCGAATTCGCGATCTCCTCCTTGTAGAGCGGCGGAAGAAATGCGCCGATCACGAGTGACACCCCGTGTGACACCAGCGCCACGCGGGTGACGCCCGAAATATCGTCGCGCGTGGTCTCCAGCCGCACCCAGCGCGGATTGAAGCTCGCTTCCCGCGCCTTGCCGCGGGCCGAGACCTGACGCACCAAAAGCAGGTTCGGCGTCATGCTGATCTCCTCGAAGGCGCGGGCGGCACGATAATTTGCCCGGAACGCCCACCACACCAGGGCCACATCGAGCCCGAAGAAACCGAACACCGGCCAGGCGCCCATCATCAGAAAGGCAATGCCGGCCATGAAACTCACCCCCCCGAGCACGGCCATCAGCGCGATGAAGCCCGCGGGCGCCAGCGAGCGATGGGGCGCGAGCTTGGCCGCGAACAAAGTCGGTTCGTCGAAATCGTTGCCTTCCCTCATGCACTCTCACTATAGGGGATCGATGGCGAGAAAGAAGACCGCGCTCCGAGGCAAGCCGCGCAAGCTCGCGACCCGGCGCCCAAGCCGCCCGGCAGCCTGGGGCGCGGCCGAGGTCGAAGAAGCGTTCCGACGCTTCGCCGCTGCCAATCCCGAGCCCAAGGGCGAGCTTCTACACCGGGATCCCTATACGCTCCTGGTCGCGGTCGTGCTCTCCGCCCAGGCGACCGACGCGGGCGTGAACAAGGCGACGCCGGCGTTGTTCGCGCGCGCCGATACGCCAGAAAAAATGCTCGCGCTCGGCGAGGTATGCCTGCGCGACTTGATCAAGACCATTGGGCTCTATCGCACCAAGGCGAAGAACATCATCGCGCTCTCGCAAAAGCTGATCGCCGAGCATGGCGGTGCGGTGCCCTCCACGCGCGCCGCGCTCGAAGCGCTGCCCGGCGTCGGCCGCAAGACCGCGAACGTCGTGCTCAATATTGCCTTCGGCGAGCCGACCATCGCGGTCGACACCCATCTCTTTCGGGTCGCGAACCGCACCGGTCTCGCGCCGGGCAAGACGCCGCTCGAGGTCGAACAGGGGCTCGAGCGCGCGCTGCCCGCTCGTTTCAAGCTTCATGCCCATCACTGGCTGATCCTGCACGGTCGCTATGTCTGCAAGGCGCGGGTGCCCGAGTGCCCGCGCTGCCTCATCTCCGATCTCTGCCGCTGGCCGGAGAAGCGGGTCTGAATCAATAAATGTCGTCGGGCGACGTCACTTTTCGCGTGGGCGCGACCCGCTTGTGCACATGCACCATGAGCGCGGTCGCGAAAACCGGCGTGATCAGATTGAGGAACGGCACGGCGACGACGCCGGAGATCACCAGCCCGGCCAGGAACACGCGCAGCGCGTTTGCCTGTCGCAGCGCTTGCACCTCTTCCACCGGATGAAAGCGCATGGCGGCGAGCTCGAAATATTCACGCCCCAGCAGATATCCGTTGGCGACGAAGAACGCTGCCAGATTGATTCCGGGCAAGAGCAATAGCAGGAGCGCAATCAGGTTGACCGCGAGCACGAGGCCGAAAAATTTCGCCGACAGCACCATCGTTTGCGCGATCGGCAAGGCGCGCCCGGCCGGATCCTCCGGATAGTTCGTGCGCTCGATCTCCTCGGCGATCTCGTCAAGGAAAAGCGCCGCAATGAGCGAGCTGATCGGCCCCATGAGATAGATCGCGCCGGCGATCATGCCGAGACTCATGGCGATCGCGAGCGCCATTTCGAACGGCTGCGGCAGCGTGACCATGTGCGCGATCACTGTCTGCAGAATGATGCCCAGCACGAACAGGAGCAGAATCGCGAGCCCGACGGCCTTGAGCAGAACTCGCCGCAGCGGCGGCGAGAAGGTCTGGGCGAAGGCGCGGGTGACGTCGTCGAACATGGAGGCGATCCGGCGCGGACTTAGCAGCAAGCCGCGCGGAAAGAAAAGCCCCCGGGAACAATCTGGGATTTGGCAGAGAACAGCCGGCGCTTGCCGCTCACGGCTGCAAGCTGGGTTCGGTCTCGGATCTTTCGGGTAGATCGGGGGCGAGCGGTGCCACGTCGCCGCCATTCGTCAACGGACGAGGAGCGGCAGCGGCCGTCGCCGGCGGATTTGCCCACCGCACCCGCTTGTAGTTGAAGCCCGCCTCGATCGTCGGCTTCACCACCGCGAAGAACGGGGAAATGTCGAAATCGCGCGGCATGTAAAGGGAATGGTGCCGGATGTGGAGAATCTCGCGCCGCGTGCGTCGATTTTCGATCAGCTGGATCTTCGGCAGGATCGGATAGCGCACGGTCTCGAAGGCCTGGGCGATCAGCGTCGAACAAATCGCCTTGGTCGGATCGCCCGATCCGAGCGCGATGATGCGTCTGCGCCAGCGCGCCGGTATCGGCATCGGCACGAGGAAGCGAATGAGATCGACGATGTTCTTGACGTCGTAGGCATAGCCGAGGCGTTCGAGCAGGTAATTCACCACCCGCTCGCGATCGCGCGCGGTAAGACCGATCGGCCGGCAGACGCGGGTGTGGAACGGCGCATATTTCGAAAGCGGCGCGGAAATCACTCCGTCGCCGAGCAGCGCCTCGACCAGCACATGCGGCTCGCCGGTCTCGGTCTTGGTGCCGATCCGGTCGCCGACATAGAGCGCCGAATGCGACCAGGTCGATTGGGTGAGGTACTTGATGACGCCCGAGATGCGGCTGTTGCCCTCGACCAGCATCACGTCGCCGGGCTGCAGCACGCGCACGAGCGACTGCGGATCGCTCGGCGTGAACGGCTCGTAGCCGGGCGAGGGCTGATCGAGATAGCGGACGATGCGCTGTCCGAGGAAGCCGAGGAACTGGTCACCCATGACTCCGACCCGGGTCCGTGAACAACGGACCCTCCCCCTTGGTTTTTCCGTCCCGAGAGCTTAACCCGGAGCAGGTTTCCGTAAGGTTCACGCCCGGCCGAGGCCAGCGCCGTGAATCGCTGTCCATAGGTTAACATACGGAAGATAAAGCGCTTTTCGCCATGGACCTTCGTCCGAGCCGACGCCAATTTCTGACCGGAGCGGCCGCTTTGGCGTCCGCTCCCGCGCTCGGTCAGGTGCCGGCCTCGGGCGAGGTGGACATCGCCATCATCGGGGCGGGGGCCGCGGGGATCGCCGCCGCCCGCCGCATCGCCGCTGCCAGACGCAGCTATGCGCTTCTGGAGGCATCGGGGAGGATCGGTGGCCGCGTGGCGACCGGCGCCGGCGTCTTCGGCATCGGCCATGACCGCGGTGCCCACCGGCTCTCCTCGTCGGGCCGCAATCCGCTCGTCGCCTTGGGCCGCCTCGAGGGATTACGGCTCTACGACCCGTCGCCCGCCCGGCGGCTCAATGTCGGTCTACGCGAGGCTCGCGACAACGAATATGACGATTTCACCGCCGCGGTGCGGCGCGCGAGCCGTGCGATCGCCGCCGCCGGCGAAGCCGGCCGCGACATCGCCGCCGCCCGCGCCTTGCCCGATCTCGGCGATTGGCAGGCGACGGTCGCCTTCGTGCTCGGTCCGTTGTTCTGCTCCAAGGACCTCGACCAGGTCTCGACCGTCGATTTTGGGCGTGCCGAGGACCGCTCCGACGATCTCGTCTGCCGCGAGGGACTGGGCAAGCTGATTGCCGCCGCGGCGAAGCCGCTCACGGTCGAACTCGATTCCCCGGTCCGGCGTATTGATTCGTGGGGACGGGGACGCATTGCCCTCAATACCGCGCGCGGCGTGGTACGCGCGCGCGCGCTCATCATCACCGCTTCGATGAATGTGCTCGTCTCCGACCGCATCCGCTTCGATCAGCCGCTGCCGAAGCACGTGGCCAATGCGCTAGCCGCCCTTTCGCTCGGTACTTATGACCGGGTCGTGCTGGAACTACCCGGCAATCCGTTCAAAATGGCGGACGACCAGCGCGTGATCTTCAAGACGACCGCTGCACGCTCGATGGCACTGGTCGGGCGCGTCGGCGGCACCGACCTCGCCTATGCCGAACTCACGGGTAACCTCGGCCGGGAATTGTCGAACGCCGGCGAGGCCGCGATGGTCGCCTTCGTCGGCGACTTCATCGCGGCTCAATACGGCGCCGACGCGAGGAAACGCATCGGCCGGACCGAGGCGGTGCGCTGGTCGAATGAGCTGTGGATCAGGGGCGGCAATTCGGCGGCGGCGCCAGGCAGCGGCGCCAGCCGAAAGGTGCTGGCCGAGCCGGTTCAGGACCGGATCTTTTTCGCGGGCGAAGCCGTCCATGAAACCTGGTGGGGTACGGTCGCCGGCGCCTGGGTATCCGGCGAGCGGGCGGCGACGGCAGCGCTTCGTTATATCGGTGTGACGCCACCGAGCGATTCGCCCGCCCGCATCGAGGGCAGGAAAAAGAGCCCATGAGCCGATGCGCGAGTATTAAACCCTGAGCGTCGCGCCGGTCTTCTTTTTCACTTCGTCGATGATCTTTGCCGCCACCGCTTCGATTTCGGCGTCGGTGAGCGTCTTCTCGCGCGGCTGCAAGGTGACCGCGAGCGCGATCGATTTCTTGCCGGCGCCGATGCCCGGCCCTTCGTAGAGATCAAACACTTCCACCGCGGCGACGAGATTCTTGTCGGCGTTCTCGGCCGCGCGCACGAGCTCCGCCGCCGCCACCGCGCGATCGACCACGAAAGCGAAATCGCGCGCGACCGGCTGCAACGGAGAAAGCTCGAGCTTTGCCTTGGTCCGCGTCGCCCGCGCCTTGGGTTCGGGCACACGGTCGAGGATGACCTCGGCGACGGCAAGCGGGCCTTCGACGTCGAGCGCCTGTAGCGTCGTTGGATGCAACTCGCCGAAGACGCCGAGCACCAGTTTTGGTCCGAGCTGGATCGTGCCCGCGCGCCCCGGATGCAAATAAGACGGACCGCCGGTGACGATTTGCAACTTGTCCACCGGCGCGCCCACGGCGGCGAGCACGGCGAGCGCATCGGCCTTGGCGTCGAATAGATCGGCCGGCCCCGAGGACCCGGACCAATGCCGGCCGAAACCTGCGGCCTTGGCCGCGCCGCGCCGCACGATGGTGGCGGCGATGAGCTGATCCTGCGGCTGGTCGCCGGTGAAAATCTGTCCGACTTCGAACAGGCCCACATCGGGATAGCCGCGATCGGCGTTCTTCTGCGCCGCCGCCGCGAGACCCGGCACCAGGCTCGGCCGCATGTCGGAAAGATCGGCCGCGATCGGATTGGCGAGCGCCAACGCCGGCACCCCGCCGCCGAAGAGTTCCGCCTGCGGCTTCGAAATGAAGGACCAGGTCATCGCCTCGACCAGGCCGCGGGCGGCCAGCGCGCGCTTGGCCGCGCGCGTGCGCTTCTGGATGGTGGTGAGCACCGGCCGCCGGGCGCTGTCACCGCGGTCGAACGGCACCGCCGGCACGCGCTCGACGCCCAGGATGCGAACGATCTCCTCCACGAGATCGGCCTTGCCTTCCACATCGGCGCGAAAGCTCGGCACCGCCACCTTCACTTTTTCGCCGGAACCCGTGACCATGAAGCCGAGCGCGGTGAGCACGCGCTTCACCTCGGTGGCCTTGGCTTCGAGCCCGGCGAGGCGGCGCACTTCGGCGGGGGAAAAGTCGATCACCCGATCCGCCTCCGGGATCGCACCGGCGAGCACGATCTCGGACGGCTCGCCGCCGCAAAAATCGAGAATGAGCTTGGTCGCAAGCTCGAGCCCAGCAAGGGTGAAAGCAGGATCGACCCCGCGCTCGAAGCGGAAGCGCGCGTCCGATTGGATGCCGAGCTTGCGGCCGGTCTGGGCGATATTGGCGGGGTCCCAGAGCGCCGATTCCACCAGCACGTCCCTGGTCGTTTCCGAGCAGCCGGTGGCTTCGCCGCCCATGATACCGGATAGGGATTCCACACCCGTGCCGTCCGCGATCACGCACATCTCGGGGTCGAGCGCATAGTTCTTCCCGTCGAGCGCGGTGAGCTTCTCGCCTTCTCGCGCGCGGCGTACCACCAGATCGCCCTTCACCTTGGCCGCGTCGAACACGTGCAGCGGGCGGGCGCGGTCGAGGGTGACGAGATTGGTGACATCGACCAGCGCATTGATGGGGCGCAGCCCGATCGCACGCAGGCGGCGCTGCAGCCATTCGGGCGAGGGGCCGTTGTTCACGCCGCGGATCAATCGCAGCGCGAAGGCGGGACAGAGCGGGGGCGTCTTGCCGAAATCGAGCTTGACCTTGACCGGACAAGGGAACTTGCCCTTGACCGGTTTGCTTCCGGCATCCTTGAACTCGCCGATCCGCGCCGCCGCGAGATCGCGCGCGATGCCGTGCACGCCGAGGCAATCGGCCCGGTTGGGCGTGACCGCCACGTCGAGCACCGGATCGTCGAGACCCATGAACGCGGCGAACGGCTTTCCCAGCGGCGCATCGGCGGGCAACTCGATGATGCCTTCGTGCTCGTCGGAAATCCCCATCTCGCGCGCCGACACCAGCATGCCGCGGCTCTCGACGCCGCGCACCGCGGCAACCTTGAGGTCGAGCCCGCTGCCGGGAATATGCGTGCCGGGGCGGGCGAATACGCCCATCATGCCGGCGCGCGCATTGGGCGCGCCGCAGACCACCTGCACGGCGCCATCGCCGGTCTCCACCATGCAGACTTTCAGCTTGTCGGCATTGGGATGTTTCTCGGCGGAGATCACGCGCGCGACGGTGAAGGGGGCGAGCGTCTTCGCCCGGTCGTGGACCGCTTCCACTTCGAGGCCGATCATGGTGAGCTTGTCCACGAGCTCGCCAAGCGGGGCGTCGGTGTCGAGATGTTCCTTCAGCCAGGAGAGCGTGAATTTCATCCGCTCAATCCCCCCGCCAGCGTCGGGAAGTCGAGCGGCCGGAAGCCGTAGTGCCTGAGCCAGCGCACGTCCGCCTCGAAGAAGGCGCGCAGATCCGGCATGCCGTATTTCAGCATGGCGATGCGGTCGATGCCCAAGCCCCAGGCGAAACCTTGATACTCGTTCGGATCGAGCCCGCAATTCTTCAAGACGTTCGGATGCACCATCCCGCAGCCGAGGATCTCCATCCAATCCCCACCCTCGCCGAAGCGAACCTCGCCGCCGCGGCGGTCGCATTGGATGTCCACTTCCATCGACGGCTCGGTAAAGGGGAAATAGGACGGCCGGAAGCGCATCTTCACGTGCGCGACCTCGAAGAAGGCCTTGCAGAACTCCTGCAGAATCCATTTCAGGTGGCCGAGGTGCGATGACTTGTCGATCACCAGACCCTCGACCTGATGGAACATGGGCGTGTGGGTCTGGTCCGAGTCGACGCGATAGGTACGGCCGGGAATGATCACGCGGATCGGCGGCTTTTGCGCCTGCATGGTGCGGATCTGCACCGGCGAGGTGTGGGTTCGCAGCAAGAGACGCGAGCCATCGGGCTTCGGCTTAAAGAAGAATGTGTCGTGCATGTCCCGCGCCGGGTGGCTCTCGGGAATGTTGAGCATGGTGAAGTTGTAGTCGTCGGTCTCGATGTCAGGCCCTTCGGCGATGGCGAATCCCATGTCGGCGAAGATCGTGGTGAGTTCGTCCATCACCTGGCTGAGCGGATGAATCCGGCCCTGCTCGGCGGCGGTCTCGCGCAGCGGCAGCGTGACGTCGATGGTCTCG
>JAUSIF010000187.1 GCA_030648135.1 Xanthobacteraceae bacterium | reverse complement strand
GTGGCGGCCGATCGGATCCCGGCCGAACTGGAAAGTCTCGAAGAGCGCGTGCGTTCCCGGCTTGCCGGCGGGCTCGCCGTGGACATCTCCCCGCTCGAGGAGGAACTGCGTCTGCGCATCCTGAAGGGGCGCGTCGCTGCGCTGAAAGCCCAACATCCGGGCTTCGATGTGCCCGACGCCGTCATCAACCACGTGGCGCGGCAAGTGACCCAGAACGGCCGCGATCTCGACGGCGCGGTCAATCGGCTGCTCGCCCATAATCAATTGAGCGGCCGGCCGGTGACGGTCGAGATGGCCGATGAGGTCGTCCGCGACCTCATCCGGCCCATGGATCCGCGGCGCATCCGGGTCGAAGACATCCTCCGTATCGTCGCCAAGCACTACGGCGTGTCGCGGGCGGACCTGCTCTCCTCCCGCCGCACCGCGAATGTGGTCCGCCCCCGCCAGATCGCCATGTATCTCGCCAAGACCCTCACGCTTCGTTCGCTGCCCGAGATCGGCCGGCGCTTCGGCGGTCGCGACCACACCACGGTGCTTCACGCCGTGCGCAAGATCGAGGGACTGGTCCAGGGTGACAAGGTGCTCGCCGAGGAGATCGAGGTCCTGAAGCGTTTGCTGCAGGAATGAGGCGCGGCCGGAGCCGATCGACAGACGAACGGTCTTGCGGAATTCGGGCTAAAACGCCAAAGTCAACGATCCGGCGGCCGAAGCGCTCGCCCTGCCGCGGTTCTATGGCAAAGTAATCCGGATCACGAGGTCATGAAGGTCACCCTCGAGCGAGCCGAACTCCTCAAGGCGCTCGCCCACGTGCATCGGGTCGTCGAGCGACGCAACACGATTCCGATTCTGGCCAATGTCCTGATCCGTGCCGGCAAGGCCGGGCTTGAGCTCAAGGCGACCGATCTCGATCTTGAAATCGTCGAGACCGTGGCGGCCGAGGTTAAGCAGGCGAGCGCCACTACCGTGCCCGCGCACATGATCTACGACATCGTGCGCAAACTCCCGGAGGGCGCCCAGGTCGAGCTACAGGCGAGCGGCGATCGGTCTGCGCTGCTCGTCCGCGCCGGCCGTTCGCGTTTCACGCTGCAAGCCTTGCCGGAGACCGATTTTCCCGATCTCGCCGCGGGCGAGCTGCCGCATAAATTCAAGCTCGCGTCGAAGGACCTCAAGCGCCTCGTCGACAAGACCCAGTTCGCGATCTCGACCGAGGAGACGCGCTATTACCTGAACGGCATCTATCTCCACACCGTCGAAGACAAGGGAACCAAGCTGCGCGCGGTTGCGACCGATGGCCATCGCCTGGCGCAAGCCGAAATGCCGGCGCCCAAGGGTGCCACCGGCATGCCGGGCGTGATCGTGCCGCGCAAGACCGTCGCCGAAGTCCAGCGTCTCATCGAGGATGCGGGCGATGAGGTCGAAGTGGAACTCTCGCCCGCCAAGATCCGCTTCTCGTTCGGGAAAGTGGTGCTGACCTCCAAGCTCATCGATGGCACCTTCCCCGATTATGGGCGGGTGATCCCGGCTTCCAATGACAAGACGCTCGTCGTCAACAAGGCGGAATTTGCCGCCGCCGTCGATCGCGTATCGACCGTCTCAAGCGAGCGCGGCCGGGCGGTCAAGCTCTCGCTCGCCGACGGCAAGCTCACCCTCTCGGTGACCAATCCGGATTCGGGCAGCGCCACCGAAGAGCTCGAAGTCGAATATGCTTCGGAGGCGCTCGATATCGGCTTCAACAGCCGCTATCTCCTCGATATCACCGCCCAGATCGAGGGCGAGAAGGCCGAGCTGAAGCTTGCCGATCCGGGCTCACCCACCCTGCTTCGCGATCAGGACTCGGCCGGCGCGCTCTATGTGCTGATGCCGATGCGGGTGTGAGCCGCCCGATCCCATTGCCTGCCGCCGATCCGCGACCCGCGGCCCGTCGCGCCCGTGTCCGGCGCCTGCAACTCGTGAATTACCGTTCCTATCGTCGTGCCGAACTCGCCGCCGGCGAGGGGCCGATCGTCGTCACCGGATCGAACGGCGCCGGCAAGACCAATCTGCTCGAAGCGATCTCCTTTCTCGCTCCCGGGCGCGGGCTTCGCCGGGCGACGCTCGAAGAGGTGGCATCGAACGAGGGCGACGGTTCCTGGGCGGTGGCGGCCGAAGTCGACGGCGCGCTGGGTTCGGTCCAGATCGGGACCGGAATCGATGCCCCGGCGGAGAACATCGCGCCGAGCCGCCGTTGCCGCGTCGACCGCGAAAGCGTGCCGTCGGCGGCCATCTTCGCCGATCATCTGCGCGTGGTCTGGCTGGTGCCAGAAATGGACGGTCTCTTTCTCGGGCCCGCTTCCGAGCGCCGGCGCTTCCTCGACCGGCTCGTGCTCGCGATCGACGCGGAACATGGCAGCCGCGTGAGTGCGCTTGAACGCGCGCTGCGCTCGCGCAATCGCCTGCTCGAAGACATCTCGCCCGATCCGCGCTGGTGTGACGCCATCGAGCACGAGGTCGCCGAACTCGGAATTGCCGTCGCCGCCGCCCGTGCCGAGACGGTGCGAAGGCTCGAATGCGAGATCGAAGCGAACCGCGATCCGGCTTCGCCCTTTCCCTTGGCCGGGATCAGCTTCGGCGGCTGGATGGAAGCGGAACTTTTGGTGGCGCCCGCGATCGAGATCGAGGACCGCTACCGCGCAGCCTTGCGCGAAGGGCGCGCGCGCGACCGCGCTGCCGGACGCACGCTCGAGGGACCGCATCTTTCCGATCTCACTGTCATCCATGCCGCGAAAGGGCTTCCGGCCGGACGCTGTTCGACCGGGGAGAGAAAGGCGCTGCTCGTCGGCCTTGTGCTCTCGCATGCGCGCCTCGTCGCCGCCATGCACGCGTGCGCGCCGGTCGTGCTGCTCGACGATGTCGCGGCTTTCCTCGACGAGGAACGGCGCTGGGCGCTGTTCGACGCGCTCGATCGCCTGGGCGCCCAGATCTGGATGACCGGGGTCGATGCAGTGGCCTTTGCCGCTCTTGCCGAGCGTTGCGAGCGCTTGCATGTGATGCCCGGACGGGTCGAATCGGTCGCTTGACGGGGGAGGGTGAGGGGCGCACAAAAAAGGCGTTGCAGGGGTCCTTTTCGAGCCCTTTTCCGCGGTGCCGGCAACCCGCCGTTCCGAACGCTGGAACGGGTTTGTTTCGCTACCGTAACGTGGCCTCTTACATTTGGATCCGCAGCGGCGAAACCGGGCAGCGCAGGGTCTGCCTCTTTGCCACCAAATGACCGCGTGGATGGACTAGAAAAGAAGCCTGTTTTTCACAACGATTCGCTCCGGATTCCGATGGCCAAGCCCGCCCGCAAGCCACCGTCTCGCAAACCACCCGCCGGCAAGGCGAGCGCAAGCAAATCAACCGCCCCCAAGCCGAGCACCAGCAAAGCGAGCGACGACTACGGCGCCGAGTCGATACAGGTCCTCAAGGGCCTCGATGCCGTGCGCAAGCGGCCGGGCATGTATATCGGCGATACCGACGACGGCTCCGGCCTGCATCACATGGTCTACGAGGTCGTCGACAATGCCATCGACGAGGCGCTCGCCGGCTTTGCCACCGACATCGGCGTGGCTTTGAACGCCGACGGCTCCTGCACCGTGATCGACAATGGTCGCGGCATTCCGACCGATCTCCACAAGGAAGAAAAAGTCTCCGCCGCCGAGGTCATCATGACACGGCTTCATGCCGGCGGGAAATTCGACCACAATGCCTACAAAGTCTCGGGCGGATTGCACGGCGTTGGTGTGTCGGTGGTGAACGCGCTGTCGAGCTTGCTCGATCTGACCATCTGGCGCGACGGGCGCGAATATTTTATGCGCTTCCGCGACGGCGACCCCGAAAAGCCGCTCAAGACGACCGGCAGTTCGGAGGGAAAACGCGGCACTAAAGTGCAATTCCTTCCGAGCAAGGAAGTGTTCACGAAAACCGAGTTCGACTTTGCGACGCTCGAGCACCGGCTACGCGAGCTCGCCTTCCTGAATTCGGGCGTGACCATCGTGTTAGCCGATCTGCGCGGGCCCGAGCCCCACTACGAGCAGATGCGTTATGAAGGCGGCGTCGAGGCCTTCGTGCGCTATCTCGACCGCAACAAGCAATCGCTCATTCCGAATCCGGTCATGATCCGCAGCGAGCGCGAGAAGGTCGTCGTCGAGGCGGCCTTGTCGTGGAACGATTCCTACCACGAGACCGTGCTCTGCTTCACCAACAACATCCCGCAGCGCGACCGCGGCACCCACTTCACCGGTTTCGCCGCGGCACTCACACGCGAGCTCATCCGCTATGCTGAAACTGCGGGCTTGAGCAAGAAGGAGAAGGTTGATCTCTCCGGCGAGGATTGCCGCGAGGGCCTGACCGCCGTGCTCTCGATCAAAGTGCCGGATCCAAAATTTTCGAGTCAGACCAAGGACAAGCTCGTCTCTTCCGAAGTGCGGCCGATCGTTGAGACGGTCATCAGCAACGCTTTGGCTGGCTGGCTGGAGGAGCATCCCTCGGAAGCGAAACGCCTCGTCTCCAAGGTCGTGGAGGCGGCGGCCGCGCGCGAAGCGGCGCGCAAGGCGCGCGACCTCACCCGCCGCAAGGGCGCGCTCGATATCTCTTCGCTTCCCGGCAAGCTCGCCGATTGTCAGGAGCGCGATCCGGCGAAATCCGAATTGTTCAGCGTCGAGGGCGATTCGGCAGGCGGCTCGGCGAAACAGGCACGCAACCGCGCCTTCCAGGCGGTGCTGCCCTTGCGCGGCAAGATCCTCAATGTCGAGCGCGCGCGCTTCGACAAGATGTTGTCGAGCCAGGAAATCGGCACCCTCATCACCGCGCTCGGAACCGGCATTGGGCGCGATGAATTCGATGCCAACAAGCTTCGCTATCACAAAATCATCATCATGACGGACGCGGACGTGGACGGCTCGCACATCCGTACGCTCCTGCTCACCTTCTTCTTCCGCCAGATGCAGGAACTTATCGATCGCGGTCACATTTTCATCGCCCAACCGCCGCTCTACAAGGTGACGCGCGGAAAGTCCGAGCAATATCTGAAAGACGAGCGGGCGCTCGAAGACTATCTGATTACGACCGGCCTCGAAGAGACGGTGCTGCGAGATGCCTCCGGCACCGAGCATGCTGGAGCCGATCTCGCTGCAATTCTCGAACAGGCGCGTAATGTGCGGGCGATCTTGCGGACGCTGCATCCGCGCTATGATCGTGCCGTCGTCGAACAGACCGCGATCGCGGGCGCCATGTCGCCGGCGATCCTTACCGATCAAGAAAAGGCAAAGGCGGCGGCGGTTTATGTGGCCAAGCGCCTCGATGCGCTGTCGCAGGAAACCGAGCGCGGCTGGGAGGGCACCTCGGACGCCGAAGGCTTCCGCTTCACGCGCACGGTGCGGGGCGTGAAAGAAGTCGCCTTGGTAGACCAAGCCTTTCTTGGCTCCGCCGATGCACGCAAGCTTGACGCGATGGCGGCGCATTTAC
>JAUSIF010000155.1 GCA_030648135.1 Xanthobacteraceae bacterium | reverse complement strand
GGGAGCCTGCTCTAGCGCGTGAGCTTGATCTTTTCCGAAAACCGGTTCCCACTTTTCGGGATCATGGTCTGGCGCGACGGCCCGCACCGGAGCCGACACGGGCCGTGGCATGCCGGGAAAGATTTGCGCGCCGTTCAGGCGTGGTCTTTCACCTCGGCCCAAATCTTCTTCTTGGTGAAGTACAACAGCCCGGCGAACACCACGAGGAAGATCATCACCTGGAAGCCGATGCGCTTCCTCGCCTCCAGATGCGGCTCCGCCGCCCACATCAGGAAGGCGGCGACATCGCGTGAATACTGCTCGACCGTCTGCGGCGTGCCGTCGGTATATTCGATCTGATCTTTTTGCAGCGGCTGGCTCATGGCGGTGCGATAGCCTGGAAAATACATGTTCCAGAACTGCATCGACTCCAACTTCACACCCGGCGGCGGATTGTCATAGCCGATGAGGAAGGCATATACATAATCGACACCGCTCTCCTGATATTGCCGGAAGAAGTCGAGCAGTCCGCCGACCAGACCGACTTCATAGCTGCGCGCCTTGACGATCACCGAAAGATCCGGGGGCAAGGCACCGCCCAATCGCGCGCGCGCCGCCTGCTCGTTGGGGTCCGGCGAGGGGATGGAGTCGGAGAGCCGGCCTAGACGCTCGAACATCTCGCCAAGGTCGTTTGGCCCGTCGTTGATGCGGAATTCACCCGCGACTATCTTCGCCTGCCCTTCCGAAAAACCCGGCCCGCCCGGCTGGGCGAGGCTGCGGAAGGCGACGAACTTCAGCCCATGGCAGACCGAGCAGACCTCGCGATAGACCTTGAAGCCGCGCTGCAGCTGGGCGCGATCGTAGGTGCCGAACGGCCCGGCGAAGGACCAGTGCTGGCGCTCGGGCTTCACCATCTCATCGGCCGCGAACGACGCTGTCGCCGCAGCGAGTGCGAGCGCGGCAACAGCGGCGAGAGTGAGCTTGCGCATGAATCGCTCCCGCTCACGCTTTCTTGGGCTTCAGCACCGCCTCGGCGATCGAGGCCGGCAGCGGCCGCGGCTTCTCGACATAGCCGAGCAGCGGCATGATCACGAGGAAGTGGAAGAAATAATAGACGGTGAGAATGCGCGCCGCGATCACATAGCCACCCTCCGGCGGTTTCGAGCCGAGATAGCCGAGGCCGATGCAGCAGATCACCAGAATCCAGAAGAACTGCTTGTAGAGCGGACGGAAGCGCGCCGAGCGTACCTTCGAGGTATCGAGCCAGGGCACGAACACGAGCACCAGGATCGAGGCGAACAAGGCGATGACGCCCAGGAGCTTGTTCGGGATCGCACGCAGGATCGCGTAGTAGGGCAGAAAATACCATTCCGGCACGATGTGCGGCGGCGTCTGCAACGGATTGGCCGGGATGTAATTGTCGGAGTGACCGAGATAGTTCGGGATGTAGAACACCAACCAGGCGAACAGGATGAGGAAGCAGACCAGCGCAAAATTGTCCTTCACCGTTATGTAGGGATGGAACGGAAGCGTGTCCTTGTCCGATTTCACGTCGATGCCGGCCGGATTGTTGTTGCCGGGCACGTGCAGCGCCCAGATGTGCAGGATCACCACCCCGAAGATCATGAACGGCAACAGGTAGTGCAGCGAGAAGAAGCGCTGCAGCGTCGGATTGTCGACCGCATAGCCGCCCCACAGCCATTGCGTGACGGCAGTGCCGATGCCCGGGATCGCCGAGAACAGATTGGTGATGACGGTGGCGGCCCAGAAGCTCATCTGGCCCCAGGGCAATACGTAACCCATGAAAGCCGTCGCCATCATGAGCAGGAAGATGATGACGCCGAGAATCCACAACACCTCGCGCGGGTCCTTGTAGGAGCCGTAATAGAGCCCGCGGAACATGTGGATATAGACGGCGAGGAAGAACATCGAGCCGCCGTTGGCGTGGAGGTAGCGCAACAGCCAGCCGTAGTTCACGTCGCGCATGATGTGCTCGACCGAATCGAACGCGGCCGTCGCGGTCGGCGTGTAATGCATCGCCAGCACGACGCCGGTGACGATCTGCACCACCAGCATGAAGGTGAGAATGCCGCCGAAGGTCCACCAATAATTCAGGTTGCGCGGCGTCGGATAGGTGAGGAAAGACGAGTAAACGAGGCCGACGATCGGGAGCCGGCTTTCGAACCAACGCAATAGACGGTTTTGCGGCTGGTAGGTTTGTCCGCTCATCGGTCTTCTATCCTTCGGATGGGCTCAACCGATCTGGATCTTGCTGTCGGAGACAAACTCATAGGGCGGCACCGCGAGATTGGTGGGCGCCGGCCCCTTGCGGATGCGGCCGGAGGAGTCGTAGTGCGAACCGTGGCAGGGGCAGAACCAGCCATCGTAGTCGCCTTGATGACCGAGCGGCACGCAGCCGAGATGGGTGCATACGCCCACCAGCACGAGCCATTGCTCGCGGCCCTTCTTCACCCGCGCCTCGTCGGGCTGCGGATCGGGAAGCTCGCCGGGCTTCACCGCGCGGGCCTCGTCGATTTCCTTCTTGGTGCGGTGGGAAATGAACACCGGCTTGCCGCGCCATTTGACCGTGACGATCTGGCCTTCCGTGATCGGAGTGAGATCAACCTCGGTCGAGGCGAGCGCCAGCACCGATGCATCCGGGTTCATCTGGTTGATGAAGGGCCAGACGGTCGCCGCCGCGCCGACGGCGCCCATGGTGGCGGTCGCGATATAGAGAAAGTCGCGGCGGGTGGATTCGGCCATGTCGGTCGCTGCCACGGTTTGGCCCCTTCCCCTCGGCGGCGGATTTTGAAATACATCGCCGCGATGCGGGGTCGGCGGCCCTCGACGGACCCGCTCGCGGCGCATATTTGGCGCCCTTTTCGAAGGCTTCTAATTGCATCGTTGTCCCCTATTGTCCAGTGTACCGACTGCGGCACTCCGTCGTGCGTTCTCTGCCTTTGGTCGGATTGCCCAGCGCTCCCGGATCGAGGGAGCACGGCAGGGTAACCGGCCATGGAGATCGCCCTTTACGAGCCGGATATCCCGCAAAATGCCGGTACGATCCTGCGGCTCGGCGCCTGTCTGGGGATTCCCGTCCACTTCGTCGGGCCGGCGGCCTTCCCCACGAGCGAACGGGCCTTCCGCCGCGCCGGGCTCGATTATCTCGACCATGCCACTTTGGTGAACCACGTCTCCTTCGCCAGCTTCGAAGACTGGCGCCGCGCCGAGGGACGGCGGCTCGTGCTACTCACGACCAAGGCGGAACAGTCTTATGTAAATTTCGGCTTTCGCCCGGACGCCGTGCTGATGAGCGGACGCGAATCGTCGGGGGTTCCCGACCGGGTCCATGCCGCCGCGGATGCCTGCGTGCGGGTGCCGATGCGCCCCGATCTGCGCTCCTTGAATGTGGCCGTCAGCCTC
>JAUSIF010000154.1 GCA_030648135.1 Xanthobacteraceae bacterium | reverse complement strand
GGACGAGAAATGTCACGGCATCGAGGCGGGAGGCGATCGCGTCGGGATCGGTGAGCGGACTCGCGAGCCGCGCGGCGAGCAGCCGGGCGCCCGCCGCCGTCACCGTGCGGGCGATCGTCGCAAGCAGGCTGCCCCGCGTTTCACCTGCGAGCGTGCGCACGAGTTCGAGATTGGCGCGCGTAGCCGCGTCGATCGCAAGCGCGGCCCCTGCCGCCTCGCGTACCGGCGGCGACAAGGCCGGCCGGCGGCCGATCTGCGTACGCTCCACATAGGTGACGGCCGCCGCCGCCGCGGCCAGCTCGATCCGGCTGAAGACGCCGAAGGCCTCAGTCGTGGCAACGCCGAAGAAGCCCGCGAGCCGGCGTTCGGCGGTCGCCCCATCGAACAAATCTTTCGCGACCGCTGTCACCGCGGCGAGCGAACGCCACAGCGCGCGCAAGTCGGGATCGTCATGGACTTGATCGGCGACCACGACTTCGCCCGGCTCCAAACGAGCGATCTCGGCAGCGAGCCGGGTCCGGTCGGTCTCGGTGAGATGGAATTCGCCGGTCGAGATATCGAGCCAGGCAAGACCGAAAGTGGGTTCGGCATCGCTCGCGAGCCGCGCCCGCGCTACCGTCAACAGCCAATTGTTGCGCTTGGCTTCAAGCAGCGTGTCCTCGGTGAGCGTGCCGGGGGTCACCAGCCGGGTCACGTCGCGGCGCACGACCGCTTTGGAGCCGCGTTTTTTCGCCTCGGCCGGGTCCTCGAGCTGCTCGCAGACCGCCACGCGGTGGCCGTGGGCGATCAGGCGATGAAGATATTCCTCCGCCCGTTCGATCGGTACGCCGCACATGGGGATGTCGCGGCCGAGATGCTTACCGCGCTTGGTGAGCATGATGCCGAGCGTACGGGAGGCGAGCTCGGCATCTTCGAAGAAGAGTTCATAGAAATCGCCCATCCGGTAGAACAGGAGGCAATCCGGATTGGCGGTCTTGATCTCGATATATTGCTCCATCATGGGCGTGACGCGCTGCGCGCCATCCGCCGCTTCCGCTCTCGTCACGTCGGTCCCGACGCCCTTTTGCTCGCCGTGCATGGCCCCTGACGCTAGCAGATGCGGGGCCCGCTTTCATCGCGGACCGAGCACCGAAGTCCTTGTTCAATCCGAGGCCGCTCGGCTAACGTCCGGGTGAGGCCGCGGACGCGGCCCTGAAGGACCCCAAGATGGACGCCGAAACCAAGAAAGGCCGCAAATCCGAGGCGAAGAAACCCCAGGAGCGGCCGCACTTTACCGATCAGGAGGCGCTCCTGTTCCACAGCCAGGGCCGCCCCGGCAAGCTCGAGATCGTCGCGACCAAGCCGATGGCGACCCAGCGCGACCTGTCGCTGGCCTATTCGCCGGGCGTCGCCGTGCCGGTACTGGCAATCGCCAAGGACCCGGGCCGCGCTTACGACTACACGGTCAAGGGCAATCTGGTCGCGATCATCACCAACGGCACCGCCATCCTCGGCCTCGGCAATCTCGGCGCGCTCGCCTCCAAGCCGGTGATGGAGGGGAAGGCGGCCCTGTTCAAACGCTTCGCCGATATCGATGCGTTCGATCTCGAAGTTGGCACCGAGAACCCCGACGAGTTCATCAACTGCGTGCGCTATCTCGGCCCCACTTTCGGCGGCATCAATCTCGAGGACATCAAGGCACCGGAGTGCTTTATCATCGAGGAGCGCCTGCGCGAGCTCCTAGACATCCCGGTTTTTCACGACGACCAGCACGGCACCGCCATCATCGCGGCGGCGGGTCTCATCACCGCACTCGAGCTGACCGGCCGCGACATCAAGTCCACGAAACTCGTGTGCAACGGCGCCGGCTCCGCCGGCATCGCCTGCCTCGGGCTTTTGCGCGCCATCGGGTTCCGGCCGGAGAACCTCGTGCTCTGCGATACCAAGGGCGTGATCTACGAGGACCGCAAGGAAGGCATGAACCAGTGGAAGTCGGCCTTCGCGGTCAAGACCAAGGCGCGCTCGCTCGCGGAAGCCTTCGTAGGCGCCGACGTGGCGTTCGGGCTCTCGGCCAAGGGCGCGTTCACACCCGAGATGATCAAGTCCATGGCCGCGAAGCCGATCATCTTCGCCATGGCCAATCCAGACCCCGAGATCACCGTGGAAGAAGTCGCCGCGGTCCGCGACGACGCCATCATGGCGACCGGGCGCTCCGACTATCCGAACCAGATCAACAACGTGCTCGGCTTCCCCTACATCTTCCGGGGCGCGCTCGACGTGCGCGCGACCACCATCAATATGGAAATGAAGATCGCGGCGGCGCATGCGCTCGCCGAGCTCGCGCGCGAGGACGTGCCGGATGACGTCGCCGCCGCTTATGGTACGCGGCCGAAATACGGGCCCGATTACATCATCCCGGTGCCGTTCGATCCGCGGCTGATATCGGCGGTTCCGCCCGCGGTCGCCAAGGCGGCCATGGACACCGGAGTCGCGCGCAAACCCATCGTCGACATGGATGCCTACCGGCAGCAGCTGCGCACGCGGCGCGATCCGGTCGCGGGCGTGCTGCAGCGCGTGTTCGAGCGTTTGCGTCGGCAACCGAAGCGCGTCGTATTCGCCGAGGGCGAGGAGGAGCAGGTGATCCGCGCGGCCGCGAGTTTCGCGCATCAGGGACTGGGCACGGCGGTATTGGTCGGCCGCGAGGACCGGGTAAAAGCGGCGGCGGCGAACGCGGGGATCGACATTCACGAGGCGATCGAGATTCACAACGCGGCGCTCTCGAAGCGCAATGTCGATTACGCCAACTATCTGTACGAGCGGCTGCAACGCAGGGGCTTTCTCTTCCGCGACTGCCAGCGGCTGGTGAACAACGACCGTAACTACTTTGCCGCTGCCA
>JAUSIF010000151.1 GCA_030648135.1 Xanthobacteraceae bacterium | reverse complement strand
CCATAACCCGTTCTCGATGCCGAACCTGGTCGCCGAGGAGTTCCTCAAGCTCGACGCGAGCAACCGCGACAAGATCCTCAGCCTCAAGGCGATTCAATACGACATCGTCTGCAACGGCGTGGAGCTTTCCTCCGGCGCCATCCGCAACCATCGCCCCGACGTGATGAAGAAGGCCTTTGCCATCGCGGGTTATGGCGAGGATACCCTGGAGACGAAATTCGGCGGCATGCTGCGCGCGCTGCAATATGGCGCACCGCCCCACGGCGGCATCGCGCCCGGCATCGACCGCATCGTGATGCTCCTCTGCGGCGAGGAGAACTTGCGCGAGGTGGTATTGTTTCCGATGAACCAGCGCGCCGAGGACCTGTTGATGGGCGCGCCCTCGGAAGTGACGACCAAGCAGCTCCGGGAATTGCACATCCGGCTCAATCTCCCGGAAAAATGATCGGCCGGACGAAATCCGCACTGCCCCCGGCCGGTGTCGAACCATGACGACGGATGCACCGACAGTCAGCGTGGTGATGTGCGTGCGCGACGGCGCGCGCTATCTGCGCGCGGCCGTGGACAGCATTCTGGCGCAGACCTACCGGGATTTCGAGTTCGTCGTGGTCGACGACGGTTCGGCCGACGCGACACCCACGATCCTTCAAACCTATGCGCGCGCCGATCCGCGTTTGCGGATTCTACGCGGAGCGGGCAGGGGCATCGTCTCCGCCTTGACGCAAGGCATGGCGGCGGCATGCGGGCGATTGATCGCACGCATGGACTCCGACGACATCGCCTTGCCGACGCGGCTGCAGCGACAGGTCGCCTTTCTAAACGGGCGGCCGGACATTCAGGCGGTCGGATCTGCCATTCAAATCATCGATAGCGCAGGCAAACCCCGCGCGGTGCGGTCATTCCCCGCCGATCCGGAAACGATCACCCGCGAACTGCAACGCTACAATGCCATCGCCAATTCAACTACGATCATGCGTCGCGACGCCTACGTGCAGGCGGGCGGCTATCGTGAACCTTTCTGCCAAGCCGAAGACTACGATCTCTGGCTACGCATGTCGGAACGAGGAGCGCTGGCGAATCTGCCCGACGTCTTATTGTTCTATCGCGAGCATGAAACCCAAGTGACCCGCTACAGTCGTTCCTCGAGTTGGCTCGCGAATGCGCTGGCGCGCGATTTCGCCGACCGCCGCCGCCGTGGCTTGCCGGAAGGCCTCGTCCCGGATGCGGATCTCCCGACTTGCGGCCGGGCGGCGCTTGAGCGCCATCTGCGGCCGACGGCGGCGCTCGACCCCGAACGCGCCCGCATCGTGCTCTTGATGGCGGAATCGCTCGCCGAACTCGAACCTGCAGCGCGCACGCTGGCGCGGTCCGCGATCGGGCGCGTCCTGGGTTTTGCGCTCGCCGGCCTCGATTTGAGAATGTTGCTGAAGGCGCTGCGCGGATATTTGCGGATTTCGCTGCTGCGGCGTCCGGCGGCATCCGCTCTTTGAGTCCGTAATCGCTCTGATTCCCGCGGCCGGGCGCATCGGCGCATAGGATTTACGCCGCCGTAATCCGGATTTGTACGTATGGACGCCGGGCCCCGCGGAACAGGACGGGAATTGCGTGCGTACCCCCGGTCGTTGGATGATTGCAGTTGTCGTCGGCGGGGCCGTGCTTGTCGTCCTGTCGATCCTCGCCATCGATCGCTCGCTCACCACCTATGTCGAACATCATGCGCGCGGACGCCTGGAGGCGCTGGCGCGAGCCTCGCTCGGCCTTGCCGAGATGCGGCTTGAGCAGATCACGACCACGCTCCTCGATCTCGCCGCGACGGGGATCGACGATTGCAATCCCCAGGTGATCGAGGCCATGCGTCGTGCGGTATTTAGCACCACCATCCTGAAGGGACTGGAGATTCTCGACGACCAAGGGCGCATCGTTTGCACCCATGCGGGAGTCCCGCTGGAGGTGCCCGCGGTCTCCCGCGAATATCAGGTCGCGGGGCAGCGCTTCGGGCTGGCAGTGGTACGCTTCCGCAATCGCATCGACCGCGCGGTTCGGCTGCGCCTCGACCGGCCGGGCGGGCGCTCGCTGTCGTCGATCGTCGCGGCCGACGCGCTCTTGCCCGATACGGTGTTCGACGACGGGCGTGGCAGCAGACGCCTGCGGCTCACGCTCGGGAGCGGCGACGTGATCTCGACGCGTCCCGCCGGTGACGAAGGTGCCGGCCTCGACGACGGGCGTTCGCTCACCGTGCGCAAGAGTTCGGATCGTTATCCGATCGCCATTGTCGCCGAGCGCAGCCGCGAAACGCTGGCCGATGAATATCAGGACTTGCTGATGATCGGGCGGCTCGGGTCGACCGTTTTCTTCGCCTTCGGCCTCGGCTTCCTCTGGCTGTCCGTGCGACGCAACCACAACGATCCGGTGGCCACGCTCAAGCGGGCGATCCAGAACGGCGAGATTGTTCCCTTCTTTCAGCCGACCGTCGATACCAAGAATGGGCGTGTGCGCGGCGCCGAGGTGCTCGCGCGCTGGCGGAGTCCCGACGGGAGCATGATCTCGCCCGCGAACTTCATTCCGCTCGCCGAGCAGTCCGGGCTGATCTATGAACTCACCCGCGCCTTGATGAAACGCGCCCGCGACGAAATGGGCGCGGCCTATGCCAGCCGCCCGCGCCTTCGGCTCAGCTTCAACCTGTTCGCCGGTCATCTCGCCGACGCCAGGATCGTCGAGGACATGAAGAAGATGTTCGAAGGCTCCGCCGTCGCCTTTGATCAACTCGTGCTGGAGGTCACCGAGCGTGCGCCGCTACCCGACCTCGGGGAGGCGCGGCGGGTGATCGCGATGCTGCAGGAGCTCGGCATCAAGGTCGCGATCGACGACGTCGGCACCGGTCACGGCGGCCTGTCCTATCTGTTGAAGCTCGGCGTCGATATCATCAAGATCGACAAGATGTTCGTCGACGCCATCAGCACCGAACGCTACTCGCAAACCATCATCGAGACGCTGGTGGAGCTTGCCCGCAGCATGGGCATGGAGGTGATCGCCGAGGGGGTGGAGACCTTCGAGCAGGTCGAATATCTGCGCCTGAAGGGGATCCACGAGGCGCAGGGCTTCGTGTTCGCGCCACCGTTGCCGGCGAGTTCCTATCTCGCGCTGGTCGAGGCGATGGAGCGGCCGCACCTCAAGGTCGTTCCGGAGCCGCTCGCGGCGGTCGACAGCGCAGCCTGATGCAAACCCGATAGCGGTTCCTCCAGGTTCAAGCAGAATCTCATCTCTAGCTTCCCGGTCCAAGTGATTCATCCGATTCAGGATTTCACCGCTGCTTGAATCATTGCGCGAACGAGTGGAATCATTTTCTCAGGAATATAGCTCGCGAGCTGAGCGGGGCGCCGCAAGCTCTTCGCAAGACTCGCGATTTCCCCGGCACGCCGGTTAGACTGGGGGCGGAGCGCGCCGATGAACTGGAACGAGCTTGTCCTTCAATGTTGCGAGCGCATCGGTCCCGGCTTCTGGGCCGAGCCGATCAATGCCGTCTCCAATGTCGCCTTCCTGATCGCCGCGGGCTTCGCCTTGGCGCTGTGGCGCCGAAGCGGCGGCCGCGATCTTCCGGCGCTTCTCCTCATTCTGGTCGCCTTCAGCGTCGGTATCGGCTCGTTCCTGTTCCATACCTACGCGGTGCACTGGGCCTGGCTCGCCGACGTGGTGCCGATCGGACTCTTCATCGCCGGCTATCTGCTGCTGGCGCTCATGCGCTTTCTCGGCCTCGGTCTTCTCGGTGCGATCCTATGGCTTGCCATGTTCGAGGCGCTGTCGGTGGGCTTCACCCGCGCCTTCCCGCCGGAATTTCTCAACCGTGCCGCCGGCTATCTGCCGGCGATCGCGGGTTTGGGGTTGATCGGGGGCCTCCTCATGGCGCGCCGCTACGGTGCCGGGACGAACCGGCGATCCGTGCCGGAGCGCGATCGCGCCACCGGCCGCGCGCTTTTCCTGGCCGCCGGCCTGTTCGCGCTTTCACTCGCCTTCCGCGTCGTCGATCTCCCGATCTGCCCGGCGTTTCCGATCGGCACCCATTTCGTCTGGCACCTTCTCAATGCGCTCGTCCTCTATGTGTTGCTGCGCGCGGCGATCGCCCACGCCGGGAAGGCGCCGGCGTCCTGAGCTGGAATTTTTGCGAGCGCGAGGGCGGCTAAAACGAAGCGGCTAAAATGAAGGAGGCGGCCTTGCGGCCGCCCCAAGTCGATACGCCACGCCGGGAGGAGGAAAGGGGAGACTGTCGCGGGCGGGAGGGCCCCGGTCAGCCTCCGAACACTTGACCACTTACCTTGCCGCTTGCAGTGACGAATCACCCTGTCAAATTGAATATATCACTTCGATGACGGAACTCCAAAAATTCATCGCAGAAATCTGTGGTCAACCTATAGATTTATTTTCATCCGTGATCGCACGGATGGCGCGCGGCCGGAAAATGTGACGCGGGCCGGCCGCGATTCGCCGCTTATGGCCGCGCGGCCGGCGGCGCCACTGTGGCGTTGTTGAGGCCGGCCTGGTCGAGCGCGCGCCGCACGGCGCCCGCGGCCTTGGCGTCCTCGATATAGGCGGATGCGAGCGCGAGGGCGGCGGGCCGGCCCTTGGGCAGCGCGATCGCGACGCTGGTGGCCTGGAAATGGCCGTCGAGGATGCGCGCGCCGGGCGCAAGCTTGACCGCGAGATTGGCGAGCGACTCGCGCGAGAGCGCGACCGCGTCGGCCTTGCCCGCCTTCACCAACTCGAGCATTTCGTCGACCGACTTGACCGTGATCAACGGAGTGTTTTTCAAGGACCGCGCCGCGCTGCGCGCCGTGGTGGTATTGGCGACGCCGACCGCCCGGACACCCGGCCGATCGACCTCCGCGAGCGTCCGGATCGCCGAGCCCGCCGGCACCAGATACGTGCTCTCGACCAGCGAATAAGCCGCGCCGAAATCGACCTGTTTCGAGCGCTCGGCATCGACCGGCATGAAGGCCACGTCCCAGGCGCCGCTAGCCGCCGCCTCGGTGATCTCGCCGGAACTGGGATAGACCACAAGCTCGAGCGTCAGCTTGAGCTTGTTCGCGAGCCCGCTGCCGAGGTCGACGGCGACGCCGCGCGGCCTGCCGGTCGCGGGATCCTTGGTCGCGAACGAGGCGGAGGGAGCCGGCGACACCGCCACCGCCACCCGCAATTTTCCGCCGGGAGCGAGCTCCCGCACGGCCGCACCGGTTTCTTCGCCCGCCATCGCACCCCCCCATCGCCGCCGTCACGATCAGCGCCCATGCAACATTGCCGAGCTTCATAGCAATTCCTCCGCGTCAATTCAGCTGCCTATCGCCCGCCGCCGGAGCCCGCGGCCGCCCGTGCGTTTGAGGAGAATAATCAGGCCGATGGGGGAGAGACAAAGGGTCCGGTTTCCCTCTGCAAAAAATCGTGCGAGGCTCCGGGCCTGGCGAAACGCGGAAAGCGCACCGGGGGGGCTGACATGGGGTTGAGGCGTGTGAGGATCGCGGCGCTCGGCGCCGGCCTGATTGCTATCTCCTCCTCGCCCGCCGCCGCCATGTCGATCGAATACTCCTGGAAAGGATATCCCGCCTGCAGCACCAGCTCCCCCGGCTTCACCCTATCCGGGGTGCCGCGCGGCACGGTGAAGCTCGTGTTCCGCATGGTCGATCGCGACATGCCGGCCTATCCGCACGGCGGCGCCACCATCGCCTATGTAGGCAATAATACGATCCGCCCGGGCGCGTTTTCCTACACCGGTCCCTGTCCCCCGCCCGGGAAGCAGCACCGCTATGAATGGACGGTGCAGGCGATCGACGCCGAGGGCAAGGTGCTCGACAGCGCCAGCTCGCGGCAGAAATTTCCGGTGCCCTAGCGCATTTTCCGGCGAAAGCCTGCACCGGACTTGATCCGGGGTGGGAATTGGTTCGCCGTTAGAAAATGCGCCCATACAACAACACTACAGCGCGTTAGCCGCGGATCGCTGAAGCCGCCCGCGCTTTGGCGGCGTTCAGTCGGCCTTGCCCAATTCCTTCTCGATCGCGGAAATCACCCGCGCGTCCATGGGCTCGATCGCGGTCGGAAACACCGCGGCGATGCGGCCGTCGCGGCCGATCAAATATTTGTGGAAATTCCAGCGCGGAGTGTCGAGCGGGCGCTCCAACGCCGCCCATTTATAGAACGGATGCGCGCCGGGCCCTTTCACATCCACCTTGGCCGCGAGCGGAAAGCCGACGTGATATTGCTGATGCGCGGTGGCGGATATCTCCTTGGGCCCGCCCGGCTCCTGGCCGCCGAAATCGTTCGTCGGCACGCCCAGGATCATGAGCCCGCGCCCGCCATAGCGCGTCCACAGCTGCTGCAGCCCGGCATATTGCGGCGTGTAGCCGCAGAGCGAGGCGGTATTGACCAGCAAAATCGGCTTGCCGGCGTGCGCGGAAAGCAAAATCTCCTTGCCGTCGAGCCCGGCGAAGGAGAAGGCAAAGGCGGTGACGCGGTTCATGGCCGGCGCTTGGGCAAACACCCGATCTGCGAAGCCAGGTAAGGCGAGGGAGCCCGCGAGAAGAGTGAGAAAAAGTCTGCGACCGGCGATCATGATTCACCTGCTGTCATGCGGTGGCAAGTTTAGCAGATCGGCGGGAAACGCTCGATCACGTTCGCGCGTAGGACGATTCCGCGGCCTACGGCCCCATTTCATGCGCGGCCGGGACTGTGCAAGAATGCCGCGAAGGGCGCTACGCGCAAACAGAAGGGGAAAATCCATGCCGGAAGTCGTCGTTTATCTCCTCGAGGGGCGGACGCCCGAGCAGAAAAAGGGCCTGATGAAGGACATCACCGACGCGGTGGTGAAGAACTGCAAGGTCGATGTCGGCGCGGTCACGGTGTCGATCATGGAGACCACGAAGGCGAACAAGGCCAAGGCCGGGGTGCCATTCAGCGAGCGGAAGTGAAGCGCCAGGCCGGCGGGAACTAGTTTGTACGCCAAGACTTGCCGGTATGGCGTGACCTCGGGAGGACAACCATGGCGCAAGCGCGGCTGATCATCGACGGCAAGGACCAGGCCGGGCATTGGTGGTGGTTCGCGCTCCTGGGCGCGGTGCTGATCGCGGGCGGGCTGTTCATGCTCTGGCATCTGACCGCGGCGACCCTCGTGAGCGCGATCTTCTTCGCCGCCGCCGCGCTGGCGATCGGCGCGTTCCAGATCGCGCAGGCCCTCACCACGCGCGGCTGGGGCGGATTTCTGATGAGCCTGGTGCTCGGGCTGTTCTATGCGGTGCTGGGCGTGTTGCTGCTCATCAACCCGCTCGCGGCCGCGGTGGCGCTGACGCTTCTGTTCGCGGCGGTGCTGATCGCCTCGGGCCTGGTGCGGCTGCTTCTGGCCTATCGCTGGCACAGGCTCAACAGCCTGCTCGGCATTTCCGGCGCGATCGCGATCCTCGCCGGGCTGGTGATTTTCCTGGGCTGGCCCGCGACCGGCCTGTGGGTGCTCGGCCTCTGCCTCGCCATCGACATCCTGTTCCACGGCGTCGCCTGGCTGGCGTTCGGATGGGCGTTGCGGCCGGCTAACTAACTCGAATGAACTACCGTCGCGACTGGCTGTTCGTCTGGGTCTCTATTTCCTTCGTCTGGATCACGGCGGCGGTCATGTTCCACAACGCCACCTGGGTTCAGTTCGGCGGCCACTGGCAGGTGGCCTATCCGCTGCGC
>JAUSIF010000149.1 GCA_030648135.1 Xanthobacteraceae bacterium | reverse complement strand
ATAGTCGGAGGCGTCCGACTTCGACATTTTTTTCATTCCGTCGCGCAGCGACATCACCCGCGTCGCCGGACCGGAGATCAAGGGCTCGGTCAGCGGGAAGAACGCCTCGCCAAACCCGCGCGCGCGGATGCGCGCGGAATAGTCGTTGTTGAACTTCTGCGCGATGTCGCGCGCAAGCTCGAGATGCTGTTTCTGATCCTCGCCTACCGGTACATGGGTCGCGCGATAGGCGAGAATATCGGCGGCCATCAGGCAGGGATAGGCATAGAGCCCGATCGAGACATTCTCGCGGTCCTTGCCCGCCTTCTCCTTGAACTGGGTCATGCGATTGAGCCAGCCCATGCGGGCCACGCAATTGAAGATCCAGGCGAGCTCGGCGTGCTCATGCACCTGCGACTGGTTGAACACGATGTGACGCTTCGGATCGATGCCGCAGGCGATGAAGGCCGCTGTCACCTCGCGGATGCTGCGGGTGAGCTCCTCGGGATCCTGCCAGACGGTGATGGCATGCAGGTCGACGACGCAATAGATGCAGTCATGCGTGGTCTGCAGCTCGACGAACCGTTTGATCGCGCCGAGATAATTGCCGAGATGCAGATTGCCGGTCGGTTGCACCCCTGAAAATACCCGCTCTTGGAACACGGCCATCTCTCTCTAGCCCCTCCGATCGGGCGCCGCCTCATGCCACGTGACCCGCGGACGAAGCAAGGGGATCGCGCAGGCAGCGATCCTGCCGTTGTGGCATAGGCATGCGTCTGGTAGTGCGGCACGCTCCCTCCGGAGGTCGAGATGACCGCTCCGCGTTACGACGTGATCGGCATCGGCAATGCCATCGTCGATGTGCTCGCGCGCACGGAGGACGATTTTCTCGTCCGCCAGCGCATGCCGAAAGGCTCGATGGCGCTGATCGACGAGGCGCGCGCCGAGGCGATCTATGCGGCGATGGGCCCGGCGATCGAGATTTCCGGCGGCTCGGCCGCCAATACCGTCGTGGGGGTTGCTTCCTTTGGCGGGCACGCCGGCTTCTTCGGCAAGGTGAAGGACGATGCGCTCGGCCGGGTCTTTGCCCATGACATCCGCGCCGCCGGCGTCGCGTTCACGTCTCTTCCGGCATCGAGCGGTCCCTCGACCGCGCGCTCCTACATTTTGGTGACGCCCGACGGCGAGCGAACGATGAACACTTATCTCGGCGCGGCGCAGCATCTTTCTTCCGGCGACATTTCCGAGGATGCGATCGCGGCCGCCTCGATCACCTATCTCGAAGGTTATTTGTGGGACCCAAAGAACGCCAAGGATGCCTTTCTCAAGGCCGCAAGGATCGCCCACGCGTCAAAGCGCAGCGTGGCCCTTACCTTGTCGGATGCGTTTTGCGTCGACCGTTGGCGGGGAGAATTTCTCGGCCTCCTGCGCGACGGCACTGTCGATCTCGTATTCGCGAACGAGCGGGAGCTGCACAGCCTCTATCAGACCGCGGATTTTGCAACGGGAGTCGCGTCCTTGCGCAAGGACGTGCCGCTCGCAGTCGTGACCCGCAGCGAGAAGGGCGCAGTCATTGTGAGCCGGGACGGCACCGAAGTGGTCCCCGCCTTCCCGGTAGAGCGCGTGGTCGACGCGACCGGCGCGGGCGATCTCTTCGCCGCGGGATTTCTCTATGGCTTCGCCCGCAAGCTGCCGCATGCGATCTCGGCGCGGCTCGGCGCGCTCGCCGCCGCCGAGGTCATCTCCCATATCGGTGCGCGGCCGGAACGCAAGCTTTCCGATCTTGCGCGGGAGAATGGGCTTCCGGTTTGATTCATCGTCGTCCCGGGCGCGGGCGAAGCCCTAGACCCGGGACCGTTATCAGCGATTCTCATTCTACGATCCCGGGCCTCGCATCGCTTCGCGATGCTCACCCGGGATGACGGCTAGCCCGAAATATTGTACGCGGCGATCGCAGCCATATTGACCAGATCGGAGTCCTTGGCGGAGAGCTGCACGATCTGCACGGATTTATCGAGGCCCACGAGCAGCGGGCCGATCACGGTGGCGCCGCCGAGTTCCTGCAGCATCTTGGTCGAGATCGAAGCCGAGTGCAACGCCGGCATGACCAGCACATTGGCCGGGCCCGACAGACGGTTGAACGGATAGGCGGCGGCGAGAACGCGGTTGAGCGCGATGTCGGCTCCCATCTCGCCGTCGACCTCGAAATCGACGCGCCGCTCATGCAGCAGTTGCACCGCCTTCTGGACGCGTGCGGTGCGTTCGCCCGGCGGATGACCGAAGGTCGAGAACGCGAGCATGGCGACGCGCGGCTCGTAGCCGAGCCGGCGCGCGACGCCCGCGGCCTCGATCGCGATCTCGACCAGATCCTCGGCTTCCGGCATCTCGGTGACGGCGGTGTCGGCGACGAGCACGGTGCGCCCGCGCGCGAGCACGAGCGAGATGCCGATCACTCGATGGCCGGGCTTCGGGCCGATCACCCGGCGCACATCCTCCAGCACGACCGAATAGTTGCGCGTTACCCCCGACACCATGGCATCGGCGTCGCCGAGCGCCACCATGGCAGCGGCAAAGTAGTTACGGTCGTTGTTCACCAGCCGCTGGCAGTCGCGGAAGAGATAGCCTTTCCATTGCAGGCGCTCGTAAAGGAAATTCGCAT
>JAUSIF010000148.1 GCA_030648135.1 Xanthobacteraceae bacterium | reverse complement strand
CGGCACACGCCGTTCTTCACCAATTACCGGCCGCAGTTTTACTTCCGGACCACGGACGTGACCGGGGTGGTGGAACTGCCTGCGGGCACGGAGATGGTGATGCCGGGCGACAATGTGTCCATGACGGTGCAGCTGATCGTGCCGATCGCGATGGAGGAGAAGCTGCGCTTCGCCATCCGGGAAGGTGGAAGAACTGTTGGTGCCGGCGTGGTGGCGAAGATCATCGAATAGCGCCGCATGCGCAGACTGCCTCCGAAGGAGTGTAGCTCAATTGGCTAGAGCACCGGTCTCCAAAACCGGGGGTTGGGGGTTCGAGTCCCTCCACTCCTGCCAGGCGGCAAGGCGGCAGGAGGAAGGTTGGAAGCGGCTCCCGTCGCGGCTGAACAGGCGAGCGCAGAACAAAAGTCGAAGCAGCGCGCAACAGTACCGCGCGCCCTAGCAGGAACAGAGATGGCGAAGATAAATCCGTTCGAATTTCTGCAGCAGGTTCGCGCCGAGACCTCGAAGGTGACTTGGCCGACGCGGCGCGAGACCCTGATCACGACCGCGATGGTGTTCGTGTTCTCCATCGCTGCCGCGATCTTCTTTCTGGTCGTTGATCAGGTGATCCGGATGGCCTTGAGCTTCGTGCTCGCCCTGCTGCGCTGATGGAGATCCGTTTGGCCAAGCGCTGGTACATCGTGCACGCCTACTCGAACTTCGAGAAGAAGGTCGCGGAGTCGATCCGCGAGCAGGCGCAGAGCCGGGGCCTTGGCGATTTGTTCGAGGAGATTCTGGTTCCGACCGAGAAAGTGGTGGAGGTGAGGCGTGGCCGGAAGATCGATGCCGAGCGGAAATTCTTCCCCGGTTACGTGCTGGTGAAATGCGAGCTGACGGATGAGGTCTATCACCTGATCAAGAACACGCCGAAGGTGACCGGCTTCCTCGGCGCCGACAAGAAGCCGATCCCGATCACCGACGTGGAGGCCAACCGCATCCTGCATCAGGTGCAGGAGGGTATCGAGCGGCCGAAGCCCTCGATCACCTTCGAGGTCGGCGAACAGGTGCGGGTTTCGGACGGGCCGTTCGCGTCGTTCAACGGCACGGTCGAGGAAGTGGACGAGGACCGCTCGCGGCTCAAGGTGGCGGTCTCGATTTTCGGCCGGGCGACCCCGGTGGAATTGGAGTTCAGCCAGGTCGAGAAGGGCTGAACGGCTGTGGCAGGAAAGGGCGTACGCCAAGCGCCCGGACCGCACCACGGAACCCGACCCCGGCTGGTGCCGGAGCGGAATGGGAGTGAGGAATGGCGAAGAAGGTAACGGGTACGCTGAAGCTGCAGGTGCCGGCGGGCGCCGCCAATCCGGCGCCGCCGATCGGCCCGGCTTTGGGCCAGCGCGGCCTCAACATCATGGAGTTCTGCAAGGCGTTCAACGCCCAGACCCAGAAGATGGAGAAGGGGATGCCGATCCCCGTCACCATCACCATATATGGCGACCGTTCCTTCACCTTCGTGCTGAATACGCCGCCGGTGTCCTATTTCCTGAAGAAGGCGGCGAAGATCGAACAGGGGTCGGGCACACCCGGCCGCGAGCCGATCGCCCAGGTTTCCAAGGCGCAGGTCAAGGAAATCGCCGAGAAGAAGATGAAGGACCTGAACTGCGACACCATCGATGCGGCCATGCGCATGATCGAGGGTTCCGCCCGCTCCATGGGCATCGAGGTCACGGGGTGAGGCCATGAGCAAACCGGGAAAACGTTTTCGCGCCGCCCGCGAGGGGATCGAGCCGATCAAGGCCTATCCGCTCGAGGAGGCGGTGAAGCTGGTGAAGGATCGCGCCAAGGCCAAGTTCGATGAGACCATCGAGGTGGCGATGAACTTGGGCGTCGATCCGCGCCATTCCGAGCAGATGGTGCGCGGCGTCTGCAATCTGCCGAACGGTTCCGGCCGCAGCGCCAAGGTCGCCGTGTTCGCCAAGGGCGCCAAGGCCGACGAGGCCAAGGCCGCGGGCGCCGATATCGTCGGCGCCGAGGATCTGGTGGAGAAGGTGAATGCCGGGCAGATCGACTTCGATCGCTGCGTCGCCACGCCCGACATGATGCCGCTCGTCGGCCGGCTCGGGAAGGTGCTGGGTCCGCGCGGGCTGATGCCGAACCCCAAGGTCGGCACCGTCACCAACGATCTCGTCGCCGCCATCAAGGCGCAGAAGGGCGGCGCCGTCGAATTTCGCGTCGAGAAGGCGGGTATCGTCCAGGCCGGGATCGGCAAGGCCTCGTTCACGGCCGAGCAGCTCACGCAGAACATCCGCGCTTTCGCCGACGCGGTGGCGAAATCGAAGCCGCAGGGCATCAAGGGCACGTTCATCCGGAGGATCGCAATTTCCTCGACGATGGGCCCAGGTGTTCATGTGGAGACGAATAGCGTCTTCGGACGCTGAGAGCGATTTTTCGAGTCGTTTCCGGGAGTTCGGAAACGGTTCGCAACGAGTTTCGCAAGCAGTTCAAGTGCTGCTTGCGGGAGTGGCCGGAAGGCGATGAGCCGTCCGGCGTCCTGTCCGAGACTGCAGGCGCGAAGGCGCAAGCCTCCGCTTAATCCGCGAGGGCCTGCACAGACGGGGATCGGCCGGTTTCGGGCGCAAGCCCTGATCGGTTCGAACCGCACCTTGGCCGGCTGGCCCAGGCGTACAGGGCAAGTGGAGCGTCGGACCGTTCCTTTGTCCCTAGTGACAGAGAGCGGGCCGGCAAGGTGAAACCGGCGGCGAAGTTCTCGCCGCCAACCGGAGAGAGAACGTGGACCGAGCGGAAAAGAAGGAGCTGGTCACGACCCTCAACGGCGTCTTCAAAGGCGCCGCTGCCGTCGTGGTGGCTCACTATTCCGGGCTCACCGTCGCCCAGATGTCGATCTTGCGTCGGCAGATGAAGCGGCAGGGGGCCGGGGTGAAGGTCGCGAAGAACCGCCTCGCCAAGAAAGCTCTCGAAGGCACGGACGTCGCCCATGTCGCGCCCCTGTTAAAGGGGCCGACCGTGATCGCCTATTCCAGCGATCCGGTGACGGCGCCCAAGGTCGCAGTCGAGTTCGCCAAGGGGCACGATAAGTTCGTGATCCTGGGCGGGGCGATGGGAGCGACCGCCCTGAACCTCGATGGCGTCAAGGCGCTCGCCGCGCTTCCGACGCTCGACGAATTGCGCGCGAAGATCGTCGGCCTGATCCAGGCGCCGGCGACCAAGATCGCGCAAGTCGTGAACGCGCCGGCGCAGAAGTTGGCGCGGGTGTTCGGGGCTTATGCCCAAAAGAGCGAAGCCGCGTAGCGGTTCCGGTAACAAGGTTCGAACCGAAAGGAACAGGAAATGGCAAATCTGGAGAAGATCGTCGACGAGCTTTCCAAGCTCACCGTGCTGGAGGCGGCCGATCTCGCCAAGCAGCTCGAGGAGAAGTGGGGCGTTTCGGCGGCGGCCGCGGTCGCGGTCGCGGCGGCGCCTGCCGCCGCGGCGGCCGAGGAGAAGACCGAGTTCACGGTCGTCCTCGCTGCCTTCGGCGACAAGAAGATCGAAGTCATCAAGGAAGTGCGCGCCATCACCGGCCTCGGCCTCAAGGAGGCGAAGGATCTGGTCGAGGGTGCGCCGAAGAACGTCAAGGAAGGCGTCAGCAAGGACGAGGCGGCGAAGATCAAGGCCACGCTCGAAAAAGTCGGCGCGAAAGTGGAATTGAAATAAGCCGCGCTTATTTCAATTCCATCCCCGGACCGGCGAGGCAAAGCCGAGCGCGATCCGGGGATGCAGAGATCGAGTCGTGGATGGCAGCCGAACTCGGGCTTGTCCGAGTTCGGTCAAGGGTTAGTGGCGTAAGTCGGGCAAGCCCGACTTACGGTGACAAGTCCGGCCATGACGGACAAACAAAAGGCCGGGCGGTGCTTGGTGCGCCGCCCGCCACGCCCGCCGCAAGCGGGCAGCGGATTATCCGGGCGGCCGCGGTTCACCGCGGTTTCGTCCCTGAGGAGCGAGAAACGAGATGGCGCAGACCTTCACCGGCCGCAAGCGGGTTCGCAAGTTCTTCGGCAAGATTCGGGAAGTTGCCGAGATGCCGAACCTCATCGAGGTGCAGAAGGCATCCTACGACCAGTTCCTGCAGCTCGAGAATCCGAAGACGGAGCGGCGCGACGACGGCCTGCAGGCCGTGTTCAAGTCGGTGTTTCCGATCTCCGACTTTTCCGGGTCGGCGATGCTCGAATTCGTGCGCTACGAGTTCGAGCCGCCGAAATACGACGTCGACGAGTGCCGCCAACGCGGCATGACCTACGCCGCCCCGCTCAAGGTGACCCTGCGGCTGATCGTGTTCGATGTGGACCCGGAGACCGGCGCCAAGTCGGTGAAGGACATCAAGGAGCAGGACGTCTACATGGGCGACATCCCGCTCATGACCATGAACGGCACCTTCATCGTCAACGGCACCGAGCGCGTGATCGTCTCCCAGATGCACCGCAGCCCGGGCGTGTTCTTCGATCACGACAAGGGCAAGACGCATTCAAGCGGTAAGCTCTTGTTCGCGGCGCGGATCATTCCCTATCGCGGCTCCTGGCTCGACATCGAGTTCGACGCCAAGGACATCGTGCACGCGCGCATCGACCGCCGGCGCAAGATTCCGGTCACTTCGCTCTTGTTCGCGCTCGGCATGGACGGCGAGGAGATTCTCAGGACCTTCTACGACCGGCTGGTGTTCAAGCGCACCAAGGACGGCGGTTGGCGGGTGCCGTTCGATCCCAAGCGCATGAAGGGATTTATCGCCGCGACCGATCTGCGCGACGCCGACTCGGGCGACGTGGTGATCGAGGCGGGCAAGAAGCTCACCGTGCGTCAGGCGCGCGTGCTCGCCGAGAAGGGACTGAAGGCGCTCAAGCTCGCCGACGAGGACCTGTTCAAGCATTACATCGCCGAGGATCTGGTAGACGCGAAGAGCGGCGAGATCCACGCCGAGGCCGGGCAGGAGATCGACAAGAAGACGATCGAGACGCTGGTCGCCGCCGGTTACAACGAAATTCCGGTGCTCGACAT
>JAUSIF010000142.1 GCA_030648135.1 Xanthobacteraceae bacterium | reverse complement strand
GCGCGGCCGATCGCAAGGCGGATGCCGGTGAGCAGGAACGGCAGCGCCGCCGGAACTAGCACCTTGCTCACGATCTGTGTGCGGTCCGCCCCGAAGGCGAGCGCCACGTCGAGAAAATACTTGTCCACGTTGCGCACGCCCGACGCGGTGCTGATCAGGATCGGGAAAACCGAGATCAAAAAGACCACCGCGACCTTGGACGCGATCCCGATGCCGAGCCACAGGATCAGGAGCGGCGCGATGGCCACCAGCGGCGTCGCATAGAGCGCATTGAGATAAACCTCGGAATAGTCGGCCACCATCCGGCTCACGCCCAGAAGAATGCCCAGGGCGATGCCGACCACGATTGCGAGCGCCATGCCGTAGGCGATCGCCTTGAAGCTCGCGCCGATGTGCCTTTGCAGCTCGCCCGTGCCGGAGAGCTCCACGATGGCGCCGATCACATCCGACAGCGGAGCGAAGAATAGCCTGTTGGTGAGCACGTACTGCCCGGTGAGCTCCCAGCCGGCCAGCACCACGATGAGCGAGATCAGCGAGCGCCGAAAGCGAGGGCGTTTGACCGCCTGAAAAAACCTCCGGGCCAATCCCGTGCGCACCGCGGGCACGGCGGCCGGAATGGCAGCTTCAGCCTTGCCGCGCTGGTCCGCATGCATCGGGACTTCCGCCACGAATTCAGCCGAGGGTCTTGCGGACATGACCGGCGATCTCGTCGCGCGTCGCGATCCAGACGTCCTTCAGCTTCTTGGTCTTTTTCGCGATCGCCTCATAGGCCCAAGCGCCGCCGGGCCGGCCATAGACGTGGGTGTGCACGGTGACGTCGATCATCGCCGCTTCGGTCTTATCCTTGCGGGCATGGTCGAGGTGATCGTCGAACAGCTCGACGAACTGTCGCGGCGAGCGGCCGAAGCGCATGGCATGCGGCAGATCGTTGATCTCCATGGTGAGCGGGATCGCCACGATGCGCCGGTCGCCAAAGATCTGGAGATAGGGCAAGTGATCGTCGAACACGTCGCCCTGCCAGGCGTAGCCGGCCTCGACGAGCAGGCGTGCGGTGTCGGCGCCGGGGGTGCCGCGCGGGCTGATCCAGCCGCGCGGCTTCGCCCCGGTAGCGGATTGGAGGAGCTCGGTGGTCTTCGCGATATTGGCGCGATCTTCCTCGGGCGTGAGCTTGGCCGGGATGATCTCCTGGGCATAGGAGTGCGCAACAATCTCGTGCCCGGCGGCCGCGATCGCCCGTACGGTATGCGGAAAGCGTTCCGCCAGCACACCGCTCACCATCACGCTGGCGCGAATCCTGGTCCGCTTGAGCACGCGCAACAGCCGTTCGATGCCGAGTTCGGCGCCATAGCCGCCCCAGGACAAGGCGTTGGTGTCGAATATGCCGGCGGGTAGCGGATTGCCCATCGGGCCGATGCCCGGCCCCTTGCCCTCGGACCAGGCTTCGTAGGCGACGTTGAAGACGACGGCGACGCGACGGCCGCCCGGCCAGCGGAAATCGCGGCCCAAATGAAGCACGCGCGCCCCGCGCGCAATGGCATCCAGACCGGCGTGCATCCGCTCCTCCCGTTCGCCGCCATGGAGGGCGGCCCTGCTGACCGCGACTATAGCGGACATGCGGGCTTCGCCAATGGCGGAAGGTTGTAAAGCGCGCGATTTCATGCCGAGAGGCGGACGACGCTCGCTTCGCCTCAGCGCGGGGCGCCCTGCAAAGCCAGCGCATGAACCGAGAAATATTCACCCGAATCGGTCCAGCGCGCGAGCGGCGTCCAGCCGGCTTGCCGCGCGAGCGAGGAGAAGTTCGCCAGCGTATATTTGTAGCTGTTCTCGGTGTGAATTCTCTCACCCGGCTCGAACTCGATGACCCTGCGACAGACCGACGCGCGTTGCCGCCTGCGGCTCACCAGGTGCATTTCGATCCGGCCGAGCTTGTCGTCATAGATGGCGCGGTGCGCGAAGCCGTCGACATCGAAGTCGGCGCCGAGATCGCGATTGATGCGGGCGAGCAAATTGAGATTGAAGCGGGCGGTGACGCCTCCAGCGTCGTTGTAGGCGGCGTGCAGGATGTGCGTATCCTTGACGAGATCGACCCCTACGATCAGCGTCGAATCGCGGCCGAGCATGCGGGCGGCATGGCGCAGAAAATTTTCGGCTTGGCGTGGCTCGAAATTGCCGATGGTCGAACCCGGAAAGAAGCCGACGCGCGGCCGTTTCACGGCCGCAGCCGGCAGAACAAATGGCTTGGTGAAGTCGGCTGCGACCGGCAGAACCGAAAGCCGCGGAAAATCCTTCTGCAGGGATGCCGCTTCGGCGGCCAGAAACTCCGCCGAAATATCCACCGGCACATAGACGGCGAGCTTGTCCGCGGCCGCGAGCACGATCCTGATCTTGACCGAAGAGCCGCTGCCGAATTCGACCAGCGTTGCACCGGTGGGGAAGTGCCGCACGATCGCGGCGCCGTTATCCTTCAGAATGCGGGTCTCGGTACGGGTCGGATAATATTCGGGAAGCTCGGTGATCGCTTCGAACAGCCGCGATCCCTCCGCGTCGTAGAAATATTTCGCGGGGATCGATTTGCGGGCGGCGGTGAGGCCCGCGATCACGTCGCGCGCGAACGCCGCTTGCGCGTCGTCTTGCGGGTCGGAGCGAACGAGGCGGCGGGCGGGCGATGCCATCGCAGGGCTGTCCAGTTGCGGCGGACTTTATCGATGACCGATCAAGCGTCGTAGTGCGCGAGCCTGAGCCCGCTGAATTGCCAGCGGTGGGAAGGATAGAAGAAGTTCCGGTAGGTCGCGCGCGCGTGGCCATCGGGAGTGGCAAACGAGCTTCCGCGCAGCACCATCTGATTGACCATGAACTTGCCGTTGTATTCGCCGAGCGCGCCCACGGGCGGCCGGTAGCCGGGATAAGCGCCATAGGCGCTGCGCGTCCATTGCCAGACCATGCCGAAGGAATCGGTGATGAGATGATGGTGGAGGGCGACCTCCC
>JAUSIF010000312.1 GCA_030648135.1 Xanthobacteraceae bacterium | reverse complement strand
TGCGGCGCGCCGAGCACGCTGGTCAATCCGACGCCGAAGCGTCACGACGATTGGATCTCCGGCAAGGCCGGGACCAAGCTGCGCGGCCGTCTCGCCGGACGCTGAATCATCCCAGCGCCTTCCGGCTCCGTAGGTATTGCACCAGGGAGCGCTCCACCCCCCTGGTTCGCTGGACCGAAGCAGGTTATGGTATCGGTGAAACGATACGAGCTAGAGGGTGTCCCATGCGTCTTGCGTCCTTCGCCGCCGTCGCTACCGCGCTTGCATTTCTGGTCGCGAGCCTGCCCGCCGAGGCGGAGAGCCAGCGCGCGCGGACGCGGATCACCGTGAAGAAGCCGCGCAGCTATCTCAACGCCGGCACGACGGTGAAACCGGGCACCATGAACTACCTGGATTACACCATGCCGCCGGGCGGCCTCGCCTTGACCTACGGACCCTTCGCCGACGGCTCAGGGCCCTATGCGCGCTGGCCGTTGCCGCGCGTGAACGAGATTCCCGGCTTCTGAAGCTTAGAGCATGATCCCGAAAAAGCCTGCCCCCGGACTTGATCCGGGGGTGGGAACCGGTTTTCGGAAAAGATCATGCTCAAACAAAAAGCTAGAGCCCGACTCTGATTCCATCAAAACGAATAAGGCTCTAGACGGCGAGCCGGTCGAGTTCGGCCCGAATCGCTTCGCCCATTTCGGTCGTACCGATCGTGCGCTGGGCTTGGCCGCGGATATCGGCCGTGCGCAGGCCTCGGTCGAGCGCGGCTGCGATCGCCCGATCGATCAAATCGGCTTCCTTGATCATCCCGAACGAATAGCGCAACGCCATGCCGAGCGATCCGATCATGGCGATCGGGTTGGCGAGGCCTTTTCCCGCGATGTCGGGCGCCGCGCCGTGCACCGGCTCATAGAGCGCGCGGCGTTTCTTGGTCTTCGCGTCGACCTCGCCGAGCGAGGCCGAGGGCAGCATGCCGAGCGAGCCCGTGAGCATGGCGGCCACGTCGGAGAGCATGTCGCCGAACAGATTGTCGGTGACGATCACGTCGAATTGCTTCGGCTGGCGCACCAGCTGCATGCCGCAGGCGTCCGCCAATAGGTGCTCGAGCTGCACGTCCTTGTATTCGCGCGCATGCACCTGCGTGACCACTTCGTGCCAGAGCACGCCCGATTTCATCACGTTGCGCTTCTCGCTCGAAGTCACCTTGTTGCGGCGCTTCCTGGCGAGGTCGAAGGCGACGCGGGCGATGCGCTCGATCTCGTAGGTGTCGTAGACCTGGGTGTCGACGGCGCGTTTCTGGCCGTTGCCGAGGTCGGTGATAGTCTTGGGCTCGCCGAAATAGACCCCGCCGGTGAGCTCGCGCACGATCATGATGTCGAGGCCCTCGACCAGCTCGCGCTTCAGGCTGGAGGCATCGGCCAGCGCCGGATAGCAGATCGCGGGCCGCAAATTCGCGAACAGGCCGAGGTCCTTGCGCAGGCGCAGGAGGCCGGCCTCGGGCCGTGCGTCATAGGGAACCTTGTCCCATTTCGGCCCGCCCACCGCCCCGAACAGCACCGCGTCGGCCGCAAGCGCCTTCGCCATGGCGGCTTCGGAGATCGACTTCCCGTGGGCGTCGTAGGCGGAACCTCCGACGAGATCTTCCTCGATCGCGAAGGAAGCAAGTCCCCGCGCTTCGAGCCAGGCGAGCACGTGTTTCGCCTCGGCCATCACCTCGGGGCCGATGCCGTCGCCGGGCAGAAGCAGGAGCTTGAGGGTCGGCATGGGTCTCGTTCACGCCCACGGCCGCGTCCGCGCTGCCTTCTTCTCGAACGCTTCGATCTTGTCGCGCTTTTCCATCGTAAGCCCGATGTCGTCGAGGCCGTTGAGCAAGCAGCGCTTGCGGTAGGGATCGATGTCGAACCTGATCGTACCGCCGTCGGGTCCGTGGATCTCCTGTTTTGCGAGATCGATGGTGAGCGTCGCGTTGGCGCCGCGCTCGGCGTCGTCGAACAGCTTCTCGAGCTCGGCGGCGCTCACCTTGATCGGCAAAATGCCGTTCTTGAAGCAGTTGTTGTAGAAGATATCCGCGAACGAGGTCGAGATCACGCAGCGGATGCCGAAGTCCAAGAGCGCCCACGGCGCGTGCTCGCGCGAGGAGCCGCAGCCGAAATTGTCGCCGGCGACGAGCACCTTGGCTTTGCGATAGGCCGGCCTGTTGAGCACGAAGTCCGAATTCTCGCTGCCGTCGTCGCGGTAGCGCAGTTCCGAGAACAGGCCCTTGCCGAGGCCGGTGCGCTTGATCGTCTTCAGATACTGCTTGGGAATGATCATGTCGGTATCGACATTGATCATCTTCAAGGGCGCCGCCACGCCGGTGAGAATAGTGAACTTTTCCATGGACTTAGTCTCTCAGCTGCCGCCCGCGGCACTCGTTCTAGTGTTCTAGCGGCTGGGCGCAAAGGATCAAAGCCCCCCGGCCGCGCACCGGAGGGCTTCCAAACGCACAAGCCTGGAGCTGGAGTGCGGGGCCGGTCGATCGGCCCCGCAGCCCGGGAGGTTCGTTACTTGCGGCCGCCCTGCCGGAAATAAGGACGGCTGCGAAGCTTCAAGAGCAGCACCGGCCACAGGATGATGGCCGCGCCAATCACCACGGCCCAGATCAGCGTCTCCTGCGGCATGGCGCTCGACAGTTGATACTGCTTCCAGGCGAGCAGGTAGAACAGCACGACTCCCGTGATGATGCCGGGCGAGAATTTTCCACCCGACACGACCATGGGCAGGAGGTGGAAGAAGGTCACATTGATGACCAGGAACACCGCGAACGCGATCGCGAAGATCGGCTGCGATACCGCCAGCATGGCGGCGACGACGCCGAGGATGAGGAGAACGACTTCGACCGTGATGTAGTGGTCCCTCTCCATGGAAAGATTCATTTGCTTACGCGCCGAACTCTGCCAGTCGAGGATATGTTCCTCGAGGATGTGCAACGCATAGGCGGCAACCGCAAGCCAAGCGAGATCTGTACGTGACATTGCTGACCCCTTCAGTGTGATTCCGACCGAATCCGAATGTGAATCAGATTCGCATGTAAGAGTAGCATGCCGGCGATTGAGTCACTAGCGCGTGTCTTTGGTGACCGCGCCGCGCGATTCGTCCGCCGCCGCCTCGATCCGCGCCATATCTTCATCTGTGAGACCGAAATGGTGACCGATCTCGTGCACGAGTACGTGGGTGATGATGGCTCCGAGCGTCTCTTCGTGCTCCGCCCAATAATCGAGGATCGGCCGGCGATAGAGATGGATCATGTTGGGGAGACGTCCGGTCTCGTCCGTGGCGCCGTCCTGAGGCAATCCGATGCCGCTGAACAGACCGAGCAGATCGAAGGGGCTCTCGATTCCCATCTCCTCGAGCACCTCCTCGGCCGGGAAATCCTCGACCCGAATGACGAGGTGATCGCAAAGTTTGCGAAAATGCTCGGGCAGCTGCGCATAGGCCGCCGCTGCGAGCGTCTCGAACTCCTCCAGCGCGGGTGCCGTCGCATGGCGCCAGGAACTAGATTTCTCCGCGTTCATGGTCCCCCGGTCCGCAATAAGTGGAGTCCGATCACAACGACCGCACCCGAGCCGAGCACGCGGTCGAACCGGTCGAGACCGGTGCACGCCTCTGCCGATCGCGAATTCATTGATCTGCCCATGCAACGAGCTTAATGGCGCCAGAAGCCGATCGGAAGGGGAGTCTCGCTTGACCGGGTGGCACGCTCGCTTGGACCTACATCTGCAAGTAAGCGGACAACCGCTTGATCGGCGATCATCGCCCGCAGGCTGAGTCCTGAAAATTGCAACGGCGCCGTCCGCGCGGACGGCGCCGAATTCTTTTTTTCATGAAGAACGGCGAATAAACGATTATTGGTCACGCCCGGCAGAGCGCCTGCATTGCAGAAATCTCCGCTCCGCTGCGCCCATACCTGAACGGCAAATGAACAGATGTCTCAGGGGTCGTTCACCTTCACGCGCCGAAAGTCATCGGAGGCCGGTTCGGACGACGTCGTTCGGATCGACAGCGTGATTGCCCGTTAGGAACAACAACGGGCACTTTTGGACGTTATTCGTGACTCAGGAAGGAGAAAAAAGATGCTTCGTCGACTCCTGACCACTATCGCCGCTAGCTTGGTGCTTGCCGCTGTCGCGGCGGCGCCGGAACGTGCCGCCGCCCACTGGCTCGGCACCCTGAATGCGATCGCCAGTTCTGACGCGCAAGGCGGACCGTCCGATCTGTTACAGGTCCGCCGCCGACACCACGGGCTCCGCGGGTTCGGGCACCGCGGGCACCGCGGGCACGGAGGGAACTTGTGGTGGGGCGTGCCGTTCCTAGCCGCTCCCTTATTCTGGGATCAGGGCTATTATGCTTACGACTACGGCCCCGATTGCGGTTGGTATCGCGTCCGGTACCTGACCCCGAAGGGCCACGTGAGGATTAAGCGCGTCTGGCGCTGCTACTGAATTCCCGGCGACCACACCGCTTCGGATCTGAATATGACGGGCGCGCCGGTGGCGCGCCCGTTTCATTTCTCCTTCGCGCGGATCGGCATCAGTCCCGCGGCCAGTCGCGCACATCGACGAAATGCCCCGCGATCGCCGCCGCCGCCGCCATCGCCGGCGAGACCAAGTGGGTGCGGCCCTTATAGCCCTGACGCCCTTCGAAATTGCGGTTCGAGGTCGAGGCGCAGCGCTCCTCGGGGCCGAGCTTGTCCGGATTCATACCGAGGCACATGGAGCAGCCGGGCTCGCGCCATTCGAAGCCCGCCGCCTTGAAGATCTTGTCCAAACCTTCGGCCTCGGCCTCAGCTTTGACGAGGCCGGAACCCGGCACAATCATGGCGCGCACGTCGCCGTGCACCTTGCGGCCCTCGACCATCTTGGCGACCAGACGCAAGTCCTCGATGCGCGCGTTGGTGCAGGAGCCGATGAAAACGCGGTCGAGCTTGATGTCGGTGATCTTCGTCCCGGGTTTCAGGCCCATATAGTCGAGCGCGCGGTTCTTCGCGCTGCGCCGGCGCTCGTCAGCGAGCTTTTCCGGGTCGGGCACCACGCCGGTGACCGAGACCACGTCCTCGGGGCTGGTGCCCCAGGTAACGAGCGGGGGCAGCCTGCCGGCGTCGAGTTTCACTTCACGGTCGAACGCCGCCTGGTCGTCGGAGACGAGCGTTTCCCAATAGCGCATGGCCGCATCCCAGGCCTTGCCCTTGGGCGCCTTCGGCCGGTCCTTGAGATAGGCGAAGGTCTTCTCGTCCGGCGCCACCATGCCGGCGCGCGCGCCGCCCTCGATCGACATGTTGCAGATCGTCATCCGCCCTTCCATCGAGAGCGAGCGGATCGCCTCGCCGGCATATTCGATGGCACCGCCGGTGCCGCCACCGGCGCCGATCTCACCGATGATGGCGAGGATGACATCCTTCGCGGCCACGCCCAGGGGCAATTTTCCGTCAACGGTGACGCGCATGTTCTTCGACTTCGACTGGATCAGCGTCTGGGTCGCGAGCACGTGCTCGACTTCCGAGGTGCCGATGCCATAGGCGAGCGCGCCGAAGGCGCCGTGGGTCGCGGTATGGCTGTCGCCGCAGACGATGGTGGTGCCCGGAAGCGTGAAGCCCTGCTCGGGACCGATGATGTGGACGATGCCCTGCCGGCGGTCGTGCTCGTCGAAATATTCGATGCCGAAGTCGCGCGCGTTCCCGGCCAGCGTCTCGATCTGCAAGGCCGATTCCGGATCGTCGATGCCCTTGGAGCGGTCGGTGGTCGGGATGTTGTGATCGACCACCGCGAGCGTCTTTTCCGGCGCACGCACCTTGCGGCGGGTCATGCGCAGGCCCTCGAAGGCCTGCGGGCTGGTCACCTCGTGGACGAGGTGGCGGTCGACATAGATGAGGCAGGTGCCGTCGGGTTGTTGGTCGACGAGGTGATCGTCCCAGATCTTGTCGTAGAGGGTGCGCGGTTTCATTCCACGACTCACTTAGTATCGGCCTCCACGCTTTCAACCGCCTCGACTGATTCTGCGGTCTCGCCCGTTCCGGCCGTGTAGTCCTGCTTCTCGGAAATACGCGCCTTCTTGCCACGGCGCTGGCGCAGATAGTAGAGCTTGGCGCGGCGCACCTTGCCGCGGCGCACGACCTCGATCGAATCGACCATCGGCGAATAGAGCGGGAACACGCGCTCCACCCCTTCGCCATAGGAAATCTTGCGCACGGTGAAGCTCTCGTTCAGTCCGGCGCCGGAGCGGCCGATGCAGACGCCTTCATAGGCCTGCACGCGGGTACGTTCGCCTTCGACCACCTTGACGTTCACCTGCAGGGTGTCGCCCGGCGCGAAGTCGGGGATTTCCTTGCCCTTGGCAAGCCGCGCCAGCTCTTCGCGCTCGATGGTTTCGATGATGTTCATGGCAACCTCCGCGCCCCGCCGGTGAGGCGTCGCGGCTTGTTTGGAGTCCGGGATCGGCGCCGCCTATACGACAACTCAAGCGGCTTGTCATTCGCTTTCGGGGGCCCGGCC
>JAUSIF010000129.1 GCA_030648135.1 Xanthobacteraceae bacterium | reverse complement strand
CGGCATGTCGCCGATCTCGTCGAGAAACAGCGTGCCGCCCTCGGCCTGCTCGAAGCGGCCGGGATTGCGGCTATTGGCGCCGGTGAAGGCGCCCTTCTCGTGGCCGAACAGGTCGGCCTCGATGAGATCGCGCGGGATCGCCGCCATGTTGATCGGCACGAACGGGCCTGCGCGCCGCTTGCCGTAGTCGTGCAGCGCGCGCGCCACCAGTTCCTTGCCGGTACCGGACTCGCCCGCGATCATCACCGTGAGGTCGGTCTGCATCAGGCGAGCGAGCACGCGGTAGATTTCCTGCATCGCCGGCGAGCGGCCGATCAGCGGAATGGCGGATTCCCCCTCCTCGGGCTTGGGCGGCGGCGCCGCGCGGCGCTTGGGATCGCTGAGCGCGCGGCCGACGATCGCGATCAGCTCCTTCAGGTCGAACGGTTTGGGCAGATACTCGTAGGCGCCGCGCTCCGATGCGCGCACCGCGGTCATGAAGGTGTTCTGCGCGCTCATCACGATGACGGGAAGCTCGGGCCGTAGCTTCTTGATGCGCGGCAACAGCTCGAAGGCATTCTCGTCCGGCAGGACCACGTCGGTGATGACGAGATCGCCGTCGCCTTGGGCGATCCAGCGCCACAGCGTCGCCGCGTTGCTGCTCGCGCGCACCTCGTAACCGGCGCGCGACAGCGCCTGGTTGAGCACGGTGCGTATCGCGGCGTCGTCGTCGGCGACCAGAATGCTGCCGGACGGCATGGTCTACCTCAAGCTTCGTTCGCCGGCTCGGCGCCGGCGTGGTGGTACACGGGCATCAGCACGCGGAAGACGGTGTGCCGGGGCTGGCTTTCGCACTCGACGATGCCGCCATGGTCGCCGACGATCTTGGCGACCAGCGCCAATCCCAATCCGTTTCCGCTCGGCTTGGTGGTGACGAACGGATCGAACAGGTGCGGCAGCAAATCCTCGGGCACCCCCGGCCCGTTGTCGCGCACGCAGAATTCAAGCGGCAGGCTCACCCGCGTGCTGGTGCCGGGCACGGTGAGCCTCACGCCGGGCCGGAACGCGGTGGTGAACGCGATCTCTCCATCGGACGCGTCGCCGACGGCCTCGGCCGCGTTCTTCACCAGATTGAGAAACACCTGCACCAGCTGGTCGCGGTTGGCGAACACCGGCGGCAGCGACGGGTCGTAGTCCTCGATGATGCGGATGTAACGGGCGAAGCCCGTCAGCGCGAGCTTGCGCACATGGCCGAGCACCTCGTGGATGTTGACCGCCGCGCGCTCCACCGGCCGCTCGTCGGAGAAGATTTCCATGCGATCGACGAGCTTCACGATGCGGTCGGTCTCCTCGCAGATGAGGCGCGTGAGGGTACGGTCGTCGGCGTCGGCCGATTGCTCCAAGAGCTGCGCCGCTCCGCGGATGCCGGAGAGCGGATTCTTGATCTCGTGCGCGAGCATGGCCGCGAGCGCGGTGACCGATCGCGCCGCGCCGCGGTGGGTGAGCTGGCGGTCGAACTTGTCGGCCATGCTGCGTTCCTGCAGCACCACCACCACGTGGCCCGGCCGCTCCGGCATGGGCGCCACCAGAATGTCGACCATGTGCTCGCCGCTGTTCTTGGGGGTGCCGAGATCGACGCGATATTCGTTGACCGGCGCACCACGGCTGCGCACCTGCTCGATCAGTGCCAACAGCGGGCTTCCGAACGGCACGAATTCGTGGATGCGGTGCCGGCGCAGCACCGGCACGCCGACCTCGAAAAAGGCTTCGGCGGCGGCATTGGCGTCGACCAGATGGCCGTCGGGCGAGATGGTGATGACCGGATGCGGCAGCGCATTGAGCACGGCATCGGCCATGCCGGCGTCGGTGGGAGCGGAGCGCTGGACGCTCGCCGCTTTCATGCCGCCGCCCTCCAGCCGAAGTCGTCGAACGCCTCGGCGATGCCGCCCTGAACGCGCGCGGGTTCGGTTTCGGCGAGGAGTCGCGCCCGCCATCCCCGCGCCCACTCCGCACTTCGCCCGGCCGAGGCGGCGGCCGCTTCCAGCGCCCAGCCGATGTGTTTCCTCGCCTCGCGCATGCCGCGGGCGCGGCCGGAATGGCCGAGCCAGGATTGATAGAGCTCGATCAAGAGGTCGCGCTGCGCCGCGAGCGGGGGATCGGCGGGCTTTTTCCCGGTCGTGAGAAATTGCCCGACTTGTCCGGGGAACCACGGCCGTCCGCGCGCCGCGCGCCCGATCATCACCGCGTCGGCGCCCGAGGCTTCGAGCATCGTACGCGCATCCTCGCAGCTCGCGAGATCGCCGTTGGCGACCACCGGAATCTTCACCGCCCTCTTCACGTCCGCGATCGCTTTCCAGTCGGCGCGGCCTTGATAGAATTGGCAGCGGGTGCGGCCGTGGACAGTGATGAGTGCCACGCCCGCTTGCTCCGCGCGGCGCGCGAGCGCGGGCGCGACGATGGAATTTTCGTCCCAGCCGAGCCGCAGCTTGAGCGTGACCGGGACGCGCACCGCCGCGATGGTGGCGTCGATCAGCCGAGTGGCCTGATCGAGATCGCGCAGGAGCGCCGCCCCCGCCTGACCCGAGGTCACGTGCTTGGCGGGGCAACCCATGTTGATGTCGATGATATCGGCGCCGGCGGTCTCGGCGATCTTCGCGCCTTGCGCGAGCCAACGCGCCTCGCAGCCCGCGAGCTGGACGACGTGGAGTCCGACCCCCTCGCCTTCGGCCCTGAGCGCCGCCGCGGGATCGCCCTCGGCCAGCCATTCGCTCGCGATCATCTCGGAGACCACGAGCCCGGCGCCGAAGCGGACGGCCATGCGGCGGAACGGCAGATCGGTGATGCCGGCCATGGGCGCGAGCAAGGCCCGGTTCGGCAGCGAATGCGGACCGATGGCGAGTGTCTGACGGTCGATGGGAGCAAGCATCATAAGGCTTCCGAGGCGATTGCACACAAATTAGGCTACATCCTAATTGCACACATCTTAGTCAATTCATATCGCACCGCAAGCATTTTGTGCGCCGCAATGCAAAAAACCCACAGGCTGGTTTAAGCTAAACCGGGCCGGAAATCGGTCATGGAGGTCCCATGCGCATTGCTGCCATCGTCGTCGCCGCCGGCCGCGGCGAACGGGCGGGCGGGGATGAGCCGAAGCAGTATCGGCCGCTCTTGGGCGAGCCGGTGCTGCGCCGGGCGCTGCGGCTTTTCACCGGCCATCCCGCGGTCGAGGCGGTCCAGGCGGTGATCGTTGCCGGCCATGCGGAATATTACCGGGCGGCG
>JAUSIF010000128.1 GCA_030648135.1 Xanthobacteraceae bacterium | reverse complement strand
CCAGAAGTGGCTCTCCACCTCCGGCTTCCTCGACAAGGTCGAGCAGAATCTCAAGCAGGCGATGCGCTGACCGATCGAGGTCAATCTTCCCGGCGTTTCCGTTTACTTGCGCTCTCGCTCTCCGCCTCGCCCTGCTCCATCTCCTCGGCGGCGATATCGCCGCCCGGCGTCACCTGCTCGCGGGCAATTCTGCTGCGCATCACTTCTTGGATGCGGTCGGCGATGCGCTGCTCGCGATCCATCAATGCCTCGAGGTCGTGGGCATCGAGCACGAGCAGATTCGTACGCGTGACCGCCGTCACCGTCGCCGAGCGCCGCGACTGCCGCAGCACCGCGACCTCGCCGAAGAAATCGCCGACGCCGAGCCGGACCTGCCGGTGCGGCAACTGTATCTCGACCTCGCCGCGGGCAACGAAATACATCGAATGCCCGGTCTCGCCGCGGCGCACGATGACGGTACCGGCTTCGACCATTTGCGCGCGCAGAAGGCGTGAGATATCGGCGATATCGGCGGCTTCGAGTTCGGCGAACAACGGCACGCGCGCGACCATGCTCCAGGTGACGACGAAGTCGCGGCGGTGGATCTCGTTGGCGAACGCGGTCGCGATGATGCCGACCGGCAAGGCCACGATGATCAGGCCGGCGAGGATGACGACCGATCCGAAGAGCTTTCCGAGCGGAGTAATGGGAGTAACGTCGCCGTAGCCGACGGTGGCGAGCGTCACGATCGCCCACCACATGGCGTCGGGAATGGTGCCGAATTTGTCGGGCTGGGCGGCGCCCTCGATCAGGTGCATCACCGACGCCGCCACCATGGTGGCGCCGATCAGGATCACGAGGCAGCCGAACAAGGCGCGGCGCTCGGCATAGAGCGAGTCGAGCAGCGAACGCATGCCCGGCGAATAGCGGGTGAGCTTGAGAAAGCGCACCATGCGGAACACGAGCAGCACCCTGAGGTCGGTGCCGGTGAGGAGCGCGATCCAGAATGGCGCCACCGCGAGTAGATCGATGAGGCCGGACGGGCTCAAGGCATATTTCAGCCGCATCGTGATCGGAGCGAGCTTCAGATAGCGCTCGTGCTCGACCGCCACCCAAACCCGCAGCACATATTCCACCGTGAACACGACGAGCGATATCGCTTCGATGGCGAAAAACAACAGCTCGAAGCGATCGCCGAGCTCGCGAACCGATTCGAGCGCGACCGCCACGAGATTGACGATGATGAGCAACACCAGCATTCGGCTGATGAACCGGCCGATGTGATCGCTGATCGCCCCGTGCTCCAGGATTTCGTAAATCCGGTGCCGCAGCTTTGAAATGCGTTGCGCGCGCGTCATGGACCGCTCAGCCGGCGCCAATCGCCGCTTCGATCGCCGCCAGCGCGGCCTCGGCCTTGGACCCGTCGGGCCCGCCGGCCTGGGCCATGTCGGGCCGCCCGCCGCCGCCCTTGCCGCCGAGCGCCTCGGCGCCGCGGCGCACCAACTCGACCGCGCTGAAGCGGGAAGTCAGATCGTCGGTCACGCCGACGACCAGACCGGCCTTGCCTTCCTCGGTCACGCCCACGATGGCGACGATACCGGAGCCGACCTGGCGCTTGCCCTCGTCGGCGAGGCTTTTCAGGTCCTTCATCTCGATCCCGTTGACGGCGCGGGCGAGCAGCTTGACATTGCCGACGGTGCGCACGCCATCGGCGGCGCCCGTCGAGCCGCCGCCCATGGCGAGCTTCTTCCTCGCCTCGGCGAGGTCGCGCTCCAGGCGTTTTTTCTCATCGAGGAGTTGGGAAAGGCGGACGTCGATCTCGCCGACCGGCGCCTTGAGCAGTCCCGCGAGATCGTGAAGCTTGCGGCTCTCGCCGGCGAGATGCCGGCGCGCCGCGTCACCGGTCATGGCTTCGATCCGGCGCACGCCGGCCGCGACCGCGCTTTCGGAAGCCACCGCGATCAGGCCGATGTTGCCGGTGCGCCGCACATGGGTACCGCCGCAGAGCTCGATCGACCAGCCCATCGCATTGCCGCCTTCGCCCATGGCGACCACGCGCACTTCCTCGCCATACTTTTCGCCGAACAGCGCGCGCGTGCCCGCGGCGACGGCGTCGTCCACCGCCATCAGCCGGGTCGTGACCGGCGCATTCTCCAGCACTTTCCCGTTGGCGATGTCCTCGACCTTCAGGATTTCATCTTCGCTGATGGATTTGGGGTGCGAGAAATCGAAGCGCAGCCGGTCCGGCGCCACCAGCGATCCCTTCTGCGCCACGTGATCACCGAGCACCTGGCGCAGCGCCTCGTGCAGAAGGTGGGTGGCCGAATGGTTGCGGCGGATTTCCGCGCGGCGGGCGTAATCGACCGCGAGCGTGAGCGCCGCATCCGGCTTCAGCGCGCCTTGCTCGAGCTTGCCGAAATGGACGATAAGACCGTCCACCTTCTTCTGGGTGTCGGTGACGCGGAAGCGCACGCCCTCCCCGGTAAGCACGCCGGTATCGCCGACCTGGCCGCCCGATTCGCCATAGAACGGGGTCTGGTTGAGGACGACGGCGCCCTCCTCGCCCGCTTTCAGCACCTTCACCTCGGCGCCGCCTTTGGCGAGCGCCACGACCACGCCTTCGGCAGTCTCGGTTTCGTAGCCGAGGAATTCGCTGGCGCCGACCTTCTCCTTCAGCGCGAACCACAGCGTTTCGGTCGCGGCTTCGCCCGAGCCCGCCCAGGAGGCGCGCGCCTTTTCGCGCTGGCGCTGCATCGCCTTGCCGAAGGCCTCGGTATCAACTGCGATGCCTCGCGACTTCAACGCATCCTGGGTAAGGTCGAGCGGGAAGCCATAGGTGTCATAGAGTGTGAAGGCGATCTCGCCCTT
>JAUSIF010000124.1 GCA_030648135.1 Xanthobacteraceae bacterium | reverse complement strand
GAGGCCCTTGATTTCCATTAAAATGACGGATGGCACCTTGGTAGCAAAATAAAGACCAAGGAGATGCCTTCATCGATCGTAGTGCTCAGACTGTCCTGCCGAATTAATAAGGGATAAGGGACGTTCATGCAGCCAACACGACCCCGGGCGGTCTATTGAAGTCGAGATGCCGTCTGTTGCACCCGTTCACAATTGTCCCGGGACGAGCCGGTCACAGATATGACGAACGGAGAAAAGCATCGATGATTCAATAAGGTTGATTTGAATCAACGGCGGATCGTCTCGGAATTTCTATATTTAAATGGTGTCGAACACTCGCGATTCACGGCATAAAGACAGCCAAGATCACTCGCGGGAGCGCGATTTGTTCGCGCTCGTGCGCGAGGTTGTCGCCGATATCCAGCCAAAACGTGCGAAATCTATTGAAATCACAGCCGCGAGCCGGATCGAACGAGATCTTGGCATCGACAGCCTCGGGCGGACCGAACTGATCCTGCGCATCGAGCGTGCCTTCGGCGTGCGGATGCCAATTGAGGCGATGGGCCGCGCCGAGACGGTCGCCGATTTCGTTCAGATATTGCGGCAAGCGCAGCCGGAAGACATGCCGGAAACGGGCAAGATGCCGCTGCGCTTAACATTTCCGCCCGTTGCGGCTGCCACCGAGGCTCGCACGCTGGTCGATGTGCTCGAGTGCCACGTGGCCCAGCATCCCGATCGCCAGCATCTGACGGTACTGCAAGACCATCGGACCGAGCTTGGATCAATGACCTATGCCGACCTCGCCAAGATGGCGCACGAAATCGCGACAGGTCTCATCCGCCGCGGTATTTCGGTCGGCGACCGGATCGCTTTGATGCTGCCGACAGGACTCGATTTCTTTGCGACGTTTTTTGGAGTGCTTTATGCCGGCGCCGTACCAGTTCCGATCTATCCCCCGGCACAGCTTACGGACATCGAAGAGCATCTGCGCCGTCAGGCGGGCATCCTCCGCAACGCGGGAGCGCGAATTCTTGTGACGATCCCGGAGGCCCTGAAACTCGCAGCGTTGCTGCGCGGCATGGTCGCGACCATCGAGTCAGTGGAAAGCGCAGCGAGCCTCGCCGGCGACTCCAGCCGAGCAGGGCTTCCAACTTTGCACGATAGCGACGCGATGGCGTTAATCCAGTATACATCGGGCAGCACCGGCGACCCAAAAGGGGTCGTGCTGAGCCACGCCAATGTGCTGGCCAACATTCGCTCGTTCGGACGCGCGATCAATGCGAGCTCTGCCGACGTACTGGTGAGCTGGCTGCCGCTGTATCACGACATGGGTCTGATCGGTACTTGGCTGGGCTGTCTTTATTTCGGCGCGCCATTTTACGCCATGTCGCCCCTCGCCTTCCTCGCGCGCCCGCAAAGCTGGCTGTGGGCCATGCATCGTTATGGCGCGACCATATCAGCGGCACCTAATTTCGCGTTCGAACTGTGCCTAAGCAAGATTGAGGATGCCGATCTCGAGGGACTCGATCTGAGCTCGCTGCGCATGCTGGTCAGCGGTGCCGAGCCGGTAAACGCGCAGACGCTGTACCGATTCATCGAGCGATTCAGCCGCTTTGGATTCCGGCGTGAGGCCATGGCACCCTCCTACGGGCTCGCCGAGAACGTAGTTGCGCTAACCTTGCCGCTGCCAGGCGGCGGTCCGATCGTTGATCGAGTCGATCGGGAGGCGCTGACCGTTCGCGGTATAGCGGAACTCGCGCGCGCTGATGATCCGCGAGCCATGGAGATCGTTGCCTGCGGCCAGCCAATTCCCGACCACGAGATTCGAATTGTGGATGATGCGGGACGTGAACTGGACGAGAGGCACGAAGGCCGGCTTCAGTTCCGCGGCCCGTCGGCAACGTCCGGCTATTTCAATAATATGGCCAAGACGCGGGAGCTTTTTCAGAACGGCTGGCTCGATAGCGGCGATCGCGCCTACACTGCCGGCGGCGATCTATTCATCACCGGTCGGGTCAAAGACATCATCATTCGGGCCGGACAACATATCTATCCCCACGAGGTCGAGGAAGCAGTCGCAGCCGTGCCAGGCGTTCGGAAGGCTGGTGCCGCCGCGTTTGGCGTGACTGATCCGAGCTTGGGCACGGAACGTGTGGTCATTCTCGCTGAATCAAGCGAGACGGGCGACGCCGGCGAGCGCGTGCGTGCACTTGCCCAGCAAGCTGCCGCCACCGTCCTCGGTGCGCCGCCGGACGATGTCATGCTTTTGCGGCCTGGAACCATACCAAAGACCGCGAGCAGGAAAGTCCGTCGAGCGGCGGCCCGTGACCTTTATTTGCAGGGACACATCGACCTGCCGCGGCAAGCCATTCGTTGGCAGCTATGGCGCCTGTGGTTCGCCGGCCTTACAACAAATGCGAGGCGGGTCGGCATAAGAGTTCGCGAGCTCCTGTATGCTGTCGGATGGTGGGCGGTCATCGGCATTGGATTTGCGCTCGGCTCAATCGCCGTGCTCGTGCTGCCGCGGCTGCGCTGGCGCTGGGCGACGGTGCGGACCATTGCCCGGGCTGCGTTCGCGGTCACCGGTGTGCCTCTTTCGGTGAGCGGACTCGATCGGTTGCCGCGCGGCAACGCTATGATTGTTTTTAATCACGCGAGCTACACGGACAACCTTGTTCTCGCCGCCACGCTCCCCGGGGCGCCGTTATTCGTCGCCAAGAAGGAGTTTGCGGTCCAGGCTTTCGTTGAACTCCTATTGCGCCGTCTCGGCGCATTGTTCGTGGATCGTTACGAACTCACCGAGGCCATCACCGATATCCAGGCGGTGATCGCAGCAGCGCGACAAGGACGGATTGTCGTAATCTACCCCGAAGGAACCTTCAGCCGGAGGGCCGGATTATCCGCCTTCTATCTCGGCGCGTTCAAGATCGCCGCCGAGGCAGGTCTTCCCGTATTTCCAGGAATTATGCGCGGTACGCGGTCGATGCTGCGAAGTGGTCAATGGCTTCCGAGGAGGGTCCCAGTCAGCGTCGAAATCGGTGAAGCCATCATGCCTAGGGGCCGCGACTTCGCGTCGGTCGTCAGCCTTCGCGACGCGGTTCGCGAAGTCGTGCTGAAACGCTGCGGCGAGCCTGATCTACGCGAGTTATTGCAGCCTCCACCGCCTCAGGCAGCCGCCTAGAGCGGCGGACGCGAATTCGCATCGCCGATACAGAGATTGCAATGCGATCCATCAGCCGAGACCTTTCGTCAAACGTCGTCGCTCTCGGTTTCGTCAGTCTGCTAATGGGCATGTCTTCGGCGTTGGCGCCTTGGTTGCGTCGGGAGCGCTTCTATTGCTGATTCTGCGTTCGATGCCAAAGGCCGCAAGCGCCGTCCCGTGATTGCCGAGAGAGAGTCACCTAATGAAACTCGTCAAAGTATTTCTTTGCGGGGATGTAATGACCGGTCGCGGGATTGATCGGATTCTACCCCAT
>JAUSIF010000122.1 GCA_030648135.1 Xanthobacteraceae bacterium | reverse complement strand
TCACCGGCAGCCGGATTTGGCGCTCCTCGAAGATGGATTCGATCGCGAAGATCGCGGCCTTGGCATTGAGCGTGTCGAAAATGGTCTCGATCAGCAGAATTTCGGCGCCGCCGTCCAAGAGTCCGCGCGCCTGTTCGCCATAGGCACTGGCGAGTTGGTCGAAGCTGACGGCGCGGAAACCGGGATTGGAGACATCCGGCGAGATCGAGGCGGTGCGGTTGGTGGGGCCGATGGCGCCGGCGACAAACCGGCGGCGGCCGTCCTTTGTCCGCGCCAGCTCCGCCGCCTCGCGCGCGAGCTTCGCCCCCGCGACGTTCAGCTCATAGGCGATCTCTTCCATGCCGTAGTCGGCCTGGGCGATGCGGGTCGAGGAGAAGGTGTTGGTCTCGACCAGATCGGCGCCGGCAAGGAAATAGGCGAGATGGATGTCGCGGATCGCCTTCGGCTGGGAGAGATTGAGGAGATCGTTATTGCCGCGCACCTCGCGATTCCACGCCTCGAAGCGCGCGCCGCGATAGCCCGCCTCGTCGAGGCCGAGCGCCTGGATCATGGTGCCCATGGCGCCGTCGAGCATGAGGATGCGCTCCCGCGCGAGCGCACGCAGCGCGCGGGCGACTTCCGGGCCGTCGACAGGCTTCTGCACCGGCTTGTTCATCGTCACGCGGCTCCCCGTGTGGATGGAATCTTCCCTGCCGCCGCATCCTTGGCCGGCCGCAGGCCCAGAAGATGGCAGATCGCGTACACCAGGTCGGCGCGGTTCATGGTGTAGAAATGAAAATCGGTGACGCCGCGGTCCACCAGATCGAAGACCTGCTCGGCGGCGACCGCGGCCGCGATCAGCTTGCGGGTTACCGCGTCATCATCGAGGCCGGCGAAGCGGTCGGCGAGCCAGGCCGGCACCGTGGCGCCGGCTTGTTCGGCGAATTTCCTGGTCTGTTTGAAGTTCTGCACCGGCAGGATGCCCGGCACGATCGGGATACCGATCCCGCGCGCGCGTACGCGGTCGAGAAAACGAAAATAGGCGTCGTTCTCGAAAAAGAACTGAGTGATGGCGCGGCTCGCGCCCGCGTCCACTTTCTTCGCCAGCACGTCGAGGTCCTGCTCGAAGGAAGCGCTTGCCGGATGCTTCTCGGGAAACGCCGCCACCGACAGCTCGAAGTCGCCGATGCGCTTCAGCGCGGCGACCAGATCGCAGGCGTAGGCGTAGCCGCCGGGATGCGGCTGGTAGCGCGAGCCGACCCCTTCCGGCGGATCGCCGCGCAGCGCCACGATATGGCGCACGCCCACTTCCCAATAGGCGCGCGCGACCGCATCGACTTCGGCGCGGGTGGCGCCGATGCAGGTGAGATGCGCGGCCGGGACGAGCTTGGTCTCGGTGAGAATGCGCTTCACCGTCGCGTGGGTGCGCTCGCGGGTGGAGCCGCCCGCCCCGTAGGTGACCGACACGAAGGCGGGCTCGAGCGGCTCCAGCCGCGCGATCGCCTCCCACAGGGCGTTCTCCATCTCCGCGGTCTTGGGCGGGAAGAATTCGAACGAGACGCGGATGCGGTCGTGGCCGAGCGCACCGATGAAGCGGCTCGGTTTCTGCGTATTCTGCACCGCCATCGGCGACCTCCAGACTGGGCCTGCCACAGTAGAACCCACGCGCGGACGGTCAGGATCGACCGCCCACCTTGGGATGGGATAGGGGATAATGCCCAATAAGATTGATGATAGCAATAATCATATAAAGATATCTTTATATTGTTCTAACCCATGTATTTGCTTGACTCTGTGGCCCTACAATCGTTTAATTTCACTTGGTGCAGGTGGTTCGTCCGGAAAATCCGGCCGGGCCAAGGGAACGCGGTGAGGCCTCAAACCTAATCCGCGGCTGCCCCCGCAACTGTAAGCGGCGAGCCCTTCTCAATGGTCCACTGGGCGAGATCTTCGTCCGGGAAGGCAGAGCAGGGTGACGACCCGCGAGCCAGGAGACCGACCTGCATCGGTCACCCTTCCGGCGTACGGGGCGTGCGCACGGGGCGGTCGATCCGCAGCGGTGACGACGTGAAGTCAACCGTTGCGGAGGGCGCCGTGGGGCGGCATCCAAAATTCGAGCGATTGCACCGCCGGACTTTCGATCCGGCCCGCGTTCGCGTCTCCGCGACTTGTCCAACGACAACCGCTGGGGGCGTGTTATGTCAAACACGACGAAATTCACACTCGCATTTCTTCTGATACTTCCAACCACATCGACGTTCGCACAAGACGTAAACTCCGGTTCGCCGGTGATTACTCTTCCGCCAGTGGTCATCAGCGCGACCGCGCTTCCTACGCCGGCCGATGAGGTCGCGAGTTCCGTCACTGTTATCACCGGCGAGGAGATTCAACGCGACCAACGCCGCACCGTCCCCGATCTGCTCGCGACCGTGCCCGGCCTAAACGTTGTCCAGTCTGGCGGGCCTGGCGGACAAACTTCCGTGTTCATGCGCGGCACCAATTCGAACCACGTGAAGGTTTTAGTCGACGGGATCGACGTGAGCGATCCGACCTCACCAAACCGCGCATTCGATTTCGGTTCCTTAACAACCTACGACATTGAACGCATCGAAGTGCTGCGAGGTCCGCAAAGCGGTCTCTATGGCGCGGACGCTATAGGCGGCGTCATCTCCATCACCACAAAGAAAGGTTCGGGCCCGGCAAAGGTAACCGCAACGGTAGAAGGCGGATCGTTCGGCACTTTCAATCAATCGAGCCAGGTGACCGGTGGCACCGAAACGACCAATTATGCCTTCTCCGCTTCGCATAACCGCACCGCCAGTACGCCGGTGACGCCGCTTGCGTTGTTGGCGCCGGGCGAGCGCCGCAACAATGACTTCTATGACAACTGGACTTACACGGCGAAAGTAGGAGCAGATCTGACGAAAAATTTTGGCGCCAATTTCGTGGGTCGTTATACCGATGCGCGACTGCGCTTCACCAACGACGACTTTTCCAATTTTCCTATTGTGATGCCAAATGCCGACCAAAGCATCGCGACCAGCCATCAATTCTACGGCTTGGGCGAGGCCGTTTGGAAACTGTTCGACGGAAGATTCAACAATCGTGTCGGATTTGCTTATACCGACATCGCGCGCCGCAATCTCGACCCAAACAGCGTGTGGCAACCTTTCGATGGTCAGCGCACCAAATATTACTGGCGATCCGACTTGGCGCTCACAAAAGGCCAGACCCTCTTGATGGGCCTCGAACGAGAAGATGAGAGGGCGCGCACATCTGCAATATCGGCCAGCAATGGCAATACCGGCGCCTATGCGGAGCTGCAGTCAGCTTTTAGCGACCGCTTTTTCGTCGCCTCTAATATCCGCCACGACGATAACGAAGCCTTCGGAGGCCATAACACGTGGCGGATCGCGCCAGCGTTCCTGATTCTCGAAACCCAAACGAAGTTGAAGGCAAGCTACGGCACGGGCTTTCATGCGCCTTCGCTGAATCAGCTTTTTGACCCCTTTTCCGGAAATCCAAACTTGAAGCCGGAAGAAAGCCGGGGCTACGACTTCGGCTTCGAACAATCTCTCTTCCACCGGCGTTTACGGTTTGGCGCCACGTGGTTTCAGAACGACATCAAAAATCTGATCACCTTTGGCCCGGCTCCCTTTTTCATCAACGAGAATATTAACAGGGCCAAAACTCACGGCATCGAATCGTTCTTGGCAGCGCAGGTCACGGACCGCTTTCAAGTTCGAGTCGATTACACCCATACCGTCGCAATAGACGCAATGACGGGTGGCGAACTGCTCCGGCGCCCGAAAGACAAAACAAGCGTCAGCGCTATCTGGAAACCGACCAACGACCTCACGCTTTCCGCTACAGCCCTTTGGGTCAGCGGGTGGTTCGACTTCGACCGCTTCGGTTTCGCGCCCGCGCCCTTCAAGACCTCCGGCTACACGATCGTCAATCTCGCGGCCAATTATGTAGTCGATCAGCACGTCACCGTGTTTGGACGCATCGACAACATGTTCAACGAGCACTACCAGTTACCGGTAGGCTTCGAACGTCCGGGACTGGGCGCTTACGCTGGAATCCGACTTACGAACTGATGCGAGTGAGTGGGGCGGCGTCAGGCTGCAGCTCGGCGCGAAATGAAGGAGGCCGGCCCTGCGGCCGGCCTCCGAGAACTTCGGTCAAGGCGCGAGGTTACTTCTTCGACTTCGCGCAAACTCGGATTCATTGTCGAGCCGCAGGCGCCCAAACGTACGCCCGCGCGGGCGCCACGGGCACCGATACGTGCCCCCTCGCTGCTCCGCTGAATAGGATCATAGGGATGACTCCAAAAGCGCTCATCGCCTGGTCGAGCGGCAAAGACAGCGCCTGGGCCCTGCATGAGGTGCGACGGGCCGGAGAGTACGACGTCGTCGGCGCGCTCACGACCGTGACCGAGACCTTCAAGCGGGTCAGCATGCACGGGGTCCGCGAGGAGCTGCTGCAGGCTCAGCTTCGGGCCGCGGAATTGCCGGCTTTGACCGTCCCAATCCCGTTTCCCTGTCCGAACGAAATCTACGAAGCCCGCATGGCGGCGGCGCTCGCCGAAGCGAAGGCCGCCGGCGTGACGCACGTAATTTTCGGCGACTTGTTTCTGCAAGACGTCCGCGCTTATCGCGAGCAGAAGCTCGCGCCGACCGGCATCGCGCCTGTTTTCCCGTTATGGGGCCGGCCGACCGCCGCGCTCGCGCGCGACATGATCGCCGGCGGCATCGAGGCCTATCTCGTCTGCGTCGACTTGAAGCAGCTCGCGCGGGAGTTCGCCGGCCGCCGGTTCGACGACGCCTTGCTCGGCGCGCTTCCACCGGGCGCGGACCCGTGCGGGGAAAACGGAGAGTTTCATTCCTTCGTGGCGGGCGGGCCGATGCTGACGCACTCGATCCCGATCAGGGTCGGCGAGACATTGGAGCGGGAAGGTTTCGCCTATGCCGATCTGATACCCGCCCGGTGAGGGACGCGATCACGCCCTCCGCTCGTCCTTCTAGGCCTTGTCCTTCTTCGACTTCTCGTCCATCTTGGCCTTATCGTCCATTTTCGCTTTGTCGTCCTTCTTCGGCTCGGTTACCTGCTTGGCCTTGCTGGACTTCTTGCTGTGGACTTTCTTGGCCTTTTTCTTGGCTTTCTTCTTGGCTTTCTTCTTGGCCTTCTTTTTTGCTTTCTTCTTGGCCT
>JAUSIF010000119.1 GCA_030648135.1 Xanthobacteraceae bacterium | reverse complement strand
GAACTGGTCGATGCCCAAGGCGATCTGGTGGTGCGCGAGGACGAACATGGCCGCGTGACGCATGCGAGCGCTGCCGTCTGCACCCTCCTCGGCAAGCGGCTCGATGAGATCGTCGGCCATAGCGTCGCCCTCGATGTGCGGAACGAAGGCGCCCGCGCGACGTTTCCCGACGGCTCGGTGACCTTCGATCAGGAAATCGCGACGCCCGAAGGCATGCGCTGGATCGCCTGGAAGGAAGCGGCGTTGCGTGACGATCAGGGCCGCATCGCCGAGACGCAGCGGGTGGGCCGGGATGTGACGGTACGGGCCGCCGCCGAGCGTGCGCTTGCCGAGGCGCGCGAGAAGGCGGAAGCCGCGAGCCGGGCGAAATCGCGCTTCCTCGCCGTGGTCAGCCACGAAGTACGCACGCCCTTAAACGGTATTCTCGGCATGGCCGATCTCCTGCTCGATACCTCGCTTTCCCCCGAACAGCAGACTTATACCCGCGCGGTGAAGACTTCCGGCGAGGCGCTGCTCACCTTGATCGAAGAGATCCTCGACTTTTCCAAGATCGAGGCGGGCCGGCTCGACCTCGATTCGGTCCCCTTCGATCCGGCAGGTCTCGTCACCGAGGTGGTGGAACTCATCGCGCCGCGCGCACAGGCCAAGGGCATCGAGATCGCGGCCGATATCGACGATCGCGTACCGCAGCGCGTCGTCGGCGACGCCGCGCGCCTGCGCCAGGTGCTGCTCAATCTCGCCGGCAACGCGGTCAAGTTCACCGACCGGGGCGGCGTTACCGTTCTGGTCGAGCGCACGCCGGAAGGACGTATTCGCTTCGAAGTAAACGACACCGGACCGGGCATCGGCCCGGATGCGCGCGCACGCATCTTCCATGAATTCGAGCAGGGCGATGGAACACTCGCTCGCCGCCACGGCGGTACCGGTCTCGGGCTCGCCATCGCCGCGCGCATCGTCGAGCGCATGGGCGGTGAAATCGCGCTCGACAGCACCAAGGACAAGGGCTCGCGCTTCAGCTTTGCGATCGAGCTGCCGGAAATATCCGAATCCGCTGGGGCCGCATCCATGCCCGACCTTACCGGAACGGATATTCTGGTCGCCTCGCCGTCGCCGGTGGTTGGGCCCCTGCTGGTGCGGCGGCTCTCTGCCTGGGGCGCGCAGGTCGCACTTGCGCCCGAGGCCCAGATCGCCGAGACCTTGCTGCCCGAGCGCAGCTGGGCGCATTTCCTCGTCGATCGGGCGCTCGGTACTGAATCCGTAATCAAACTCGCTCAACTCAGCGCGCATTTCGTGCGCTATCGCCATGTGCTGCTCTCGCCCGCCGAGCGCAACGAACTCTCCGATCTGCGCGCGGCCGGCTTCGAGAGCTATCTGGTGAAGCCGGTGCGATCCGCCTCGCTCGCGGCACGGCTCGCCGCGCCCGATGTCGCCCCTCCGCTCGTTCCCGAGCTCGACGGCGAGGCCGACCGCGATCCGACGCTGGGGCGCCGCGCACTGGTGGTGCTCGTGGTCGAGGACAACGACATCAACGCATTGCTCATCCAAGCCTTGCTCGGCAAGCTCGGGCATATTCCGACCGTGGTCGCCGACGGCATTTCGGCAGTGGCGTCGGTTGCGACCGCCCACGCCATCGGCGCGCCTTATGATCTCGTTCTCATGGACCTGCATTTGCCCGGCATGGACGGCTTCGAGGCGACGCGGCACATTCGTGCGCTCGGAGACGAGGGCGGACGCATTCCGATCGTGGCGCTCACCGCCAACGCCTTCGCCGAGGACCGCGAAGCCTGCCGCGACGCCGGCATGGATGCATTCGTGGTGAAGCCGGTCGATCGCGGCCGGCTCGAAGAGGCGATGGCGGCTGCGCGTGCCGCGCGCGTGACGGGCCAGATCGAGCACGCCGCCTGACCGCTTTCGCGTCAATCCCGTTCTAGAGCGGTTTTCGCTCAAGTGAATCGTAAACCGCTCTATTTCTTTTGTTTTATCGCATTTTCTTCGGCGAACCGGTTCCCACTTCGCCGGAAAATGCTCTAGAGCTTGCGCAGCGCGACCGTCTCGATCTCGTGCTCGGCGCCCTTGCGCAAGATCAGGCTCGCGCGCTGCCGTGTCGGCAGGATGTTCTCGCGCAGGTTCACGAGATTGATCCGCGACCAGATCGAGATGGCGGCCGCGGCCGCTTCCTTCTCGCTCACCTTAGAATAGCGATGGAAATAGGATTTGGGGTCACGGAAGGCGGTCTGGCGCAGCAGCAGGAAGCGCTCGACATACCAGCGTTCCAGTATCCGTTCTTCGGCATCGATGTAGATCGAGAAGTCGAAGAAATCGGACACGAACGGAATGGCCTTGCCCTCCTTGGGCGGACGATTCGGTTGCAGCACGTTCAGTCCCTCGACGACCAGGATATCGGGGCGGTCGATCTCGATGGCCTCGCCCGGCATCACGTCATAGACGAGGTGGCTGTAGACCGGCGCACGCGCGCGCCGGCGGCCGGCTTTTACGTCGGTGAGAAAGCGCAACAGCGCAGCGATGTCATAGCTTTCGGGAAAGCCCTT
>JAUSIF010000309.1 GCA_030648135.1 Xanthobacteraceae bacterium | reverse complement strand
GGTTGTTGTCGCTCTCGACCGGTCGGGACGGCGAAGCACCTCTTTTGCTCAACCGCGTGGCCGTTCGTGCCGCCTACGATCCCAAATTGCAGCGTCTCGTCATCCAGCAGGGCGATCTTGCCGGCGCGGCCACGGGCGGCGCTTTTTCCGGATCGATCTCGTTCGGCCCCACGCCGATGTTGGAGCTCGGAATAGCCGCTACACAAATGCCGGTCTCCGCCGCGAAGAAGCTGTGGCCGGCGCTGGTCGCCGCCGGCACGCGCGGCTGGGCCATGGAACGGATCGAAGGCGGGACGATCGAGCGAGTTCTGATCGCGCTCAACGTGCCGCTCGATGCGATCGGTAAGCCCGAGGTGGAGCTTCCCGATCCTGCGGTTCGCCTCGAAATGACGGCCTCGGGTACCTCCTTCAAGCCCTCGGCCACTCTTCCGCTGGTGCGCGATGCGCAGATCACGGCGGTGGTGACCGGACGCACCGCGCGCGTCCGCCTCGCCAAGGGGATCGTCGATACTCCCGGCGGCCGGCAGATCGCGATCTCCGACGGCGTGCTCGAAGTGCTCAATCATGCGCCGCGCAATCCGAACGGGACGATCCGGTTTCACTTCGCCGGTCCCGCCGAAGCCGTCGCCGAAATCGTCGCCACGGACACGCTCAAGGGTGCGGCGGGTTTCACGATCGATCCGACGTCCGTGAAGGGGGCGGTTTCGGCCAACCTGCGCCTCGATCTGGTGTTCCGGCACGATCTGCGCGAAGCAGAAATCGACTATCTCGCCGAGGGCGACGTGACCGGGTTCAGCGCCGATCGCATCGTCCGCGGTCAGGCTGTCGACGGCGTCAATGCGAAAGTCTCGGTCACGCCCGCCACCCTCCAGATCAAGGGCGAGGGCCGTATCGCCGGCGCCGCGGCGAACTTCGACTATCGCAAGTTCAAGACCAAGTCCGAGGCCGAGTTCCGCATCTCCACATCCCTCGATGATTCCACCCGTTCGCGCTTCGGCATCGAGCTCGCGCCCTGGCTGGTCGGTCCCATCGCCATTCGGGCGCAGGGCCGCATCAACGAGCGCGAGACCAGGATCGACGTCGAAAGCGATCTCACCGCCGCCAAGGTGAGCGATCTCGTGCCCGGCTGGTCGAAGCCGTCCGGCAAACCGACCAAGGCGGTCTATCGGGTGATCGAGCGGGGCAACAGCGTCAAGTTCGAGGACGTGAACGTCACCGGCTCCGGCACGACGCTCAAGGGGTCGCTCGATCTCGACGGCGAGGGCGGGCTGGTCTCGGCGAACTTCCCCGTCTTCCATCTTTCCGATGGCGACAAGGCAAACCTGCGCGCCGACCGCGCCCCCGACGGCGCGCTCAAGGTCGTCGTGCGCGGTGACGTGCTCGAGGCGCGCGGCGCCATACGGGGGATGACCGAAGGACCGGGACAGACGGTGCCGGGACGGACGCAGCGCGTGCGCGACCTCGATCTCGACTTGCGCCTGGGCGCTGCCACCGGGAACAACGGCGAGGTCGCCCGCCAGATCGAGCTGCGTCTCCTGCGCCGCAACGGCGAGATTCGAAGCTTTTCGCTGCTGGGCCGGATCGGCACCGACTCCAACCTGATCGGCGAGCTGCGTGCCCGCGACGGCGGCCGCCCGGTACTCTATGTGACCGCGGGCGATGCTGGCGCGCTTTTTCGCTTTGTCGACCTCTATAACCGCATGCATGGCGGCGAGGTCTGGGTCGTGATCGATCCGCCCAACGCGGCCGGAACGCCGCAGGAAGGGATTATCAACGTCCGAGACTTCACCATCCGCGGCGAGCCCGGTCTCGACCGCATGCAATCGGTGGCTCCGCCGGATTCGACCGAAATGCGCGGCGGGTCGCGGCCGTCAACCGCGGGCGCGGTTTCCTTCGTCCGCATGCAGGTGGTCTTCAACCGCACGCCGGGAAAATTCACCATCCGCGAGGGCGTGATCTTCGGGCCGACCATCGGCGCCAGCGTCGACGGCGTGCTCGACTATACCAACAATCTGGTTCAGATTCGCGGCACCTATATCCCGGCCTTCGGCATCAACAATCTGTTCGGCCAATTGCCGATCGTCGGCCTGTTTCTGGGCGGACCCAAGGAAGGCTTGCTCGCCATCACCTTCGAGATCGCGGGCCCGGCCAGCAGCCCGACGCTCCGGGTCAATCCGATGTCGGCGGCGGCACCGGGATTCCTGCGCAAGCTGTTCGAATTCCGCGGCGCTTCGGATACGCCGCCGGCCGCGCCGCTCGGTCGCTAGCACATTTTCCGGCGAAGTGGGAACCGGTTTGCCGTAAGAAAATGCGCCAATACAAGGACATGAAAGCGGTTTCCTACTCCACTTATTCGGAAACCGCGCTAGACCGAACCCGTTTCAGACCGGCCGCAACAAGACGTGCCGCTTCTTGCCGAGCGAGAGCTTGATCACGCCGTTTCTTAGGTCCGCCACGGTCAAAATTCGGCGCTCATCGTCGAGCGTTTGATCGTTGACCTTGAGGCCGCCATTCTGGATTAGGCGGCGTGCTTCACTATTGGAGCCGACGAGACGGGCTCCGTGGAGGGCGGCAAGCACGCCAAGACCTCTCTCCAACGCGGGGCCCTGAATCTCGATCGTCGGCAGAGTTTCGGCGGTGACACCTTCCTCGAAAGTGGCGCGCGCGGTCACGGCCGCCTGCTCCGCGGCGGCGCGGCCGTGCAGCAGGGCGGTCGCCTCGGTGGCTAGAACTTTTTTTGCTTCGTTCAGCTCCTGGCCCTTGAGCTTCGCGAGCCGGCCGATCTCCTCGAGCGAAAGTTCGGTGAACAGCTTGAGGAAGCGCGCGACGTCGCCGTCCTCGGTATTGCGCCAGTACTGCCAGTATTCGTAGGGGCTCACCATCTTGGCGTCGAGCCAGACCGCGCCGGCCGCGGTCTTGCCCATCTTGGCGCCCGACGTGGTGGTGATTAGCGGCGAGGTGAGCGCGAACAATTGCGCCTGCGCGAGCCTGCGGCCGAGGTCGATGCCGTTCACGATATTGCCCCACTGGTCGGAGCCGCCCATCTGCAGCACGCAGCCGTAGCGCTTGTAGAGCTCCACGAAATCGTAGGCCTGCAGGATCATGTAGTTGAATTCCAGGAACGACAGTTCCTGTTCACGCTCGAGCCGGAGCTTGACGGAATCGAAGGCGAGCATGCGGTTGATGGAGAAATGGCGGCCGACGTCGCGCAGGAAATCGATGTAATTGATCTGGTTCAGCCAATCGGCGTTGTTGGCCATGACCGCGTCGGTGGTTCCTTCGCCGAAGCCGAGGAATTTCGCGAACACCGCGCGGATGCTGTTCAGGTTCTGCTCGATCATCGCGTCGGTGAGCAACTGGCGGCTTTCGTCCTTGCCCGACGGATCGCCCACACGCGTGGTGCCGCCGCCCATGAGCGAGATCGGCCGGTGTCCGGTCTTTTGCAGCCAACGCAACATCATGATCGGCAAGAGCGAGCCGACGTGCAGCGAAGGCGCCGTGCAGTCGAAGCCGATATAGGCGGTGAGGCTCGATGATTTCGCGAGCGCGTCGAGCGCGTCCGGCTCGGAGACCTGGTGGATATAGCCCCGGCTCGACAGAACCTGCAGCAATTCGGACTTGTAGGCGCTCATCGGTCGATCGTTTGATTCATTGGACTGCGGCTGGCGCGGGTGTAACAGGTCTGCGGTCGGATTCAAAGGAATGCCAATGGCTGCGCTCACCGCCATCGGTCTCATGAGCGGCACCTCCCTCGACGGGATCGATGTGGCGCTGATCGAAAGCGATGGCGAGACCATCGCCCGGCTCGGTCCGATCGGCTATCGGCCCTATGCGGAGGAGGAACGCGCGCTGTTGCGCGCGGCCTTGGCCGAGGCGGCGGCGCTGACCGACCGTGCCGCGCGCCCGGGCGTGCTGGCGGGAGCGGAACGGCTCGTCACTGGCGCCCATCTCCAGGCGATTGAGGCATTCCTGCTCTCGAACCGGATCGAGCGAGCGACCATCGACATCGTGGGCTTCCATGGTCAGACCGTGTTGCACCGGCCGCAATCCCGCCTGACCGTGCAGATCGGCAACGGGGCCGCGCTCGCGCGCGAGCTTCGCCTGCCGGTCGTCTATGACTTCCGCGCCGCCGACGTGGCGGCGGGCGGCGAGGGCGCGCCGCTGGTGCCGGTGTTCCATCGCGCACTCGCGCGCGGATTGGAGGAGCCGCATCCGGTCGCGGTGGTGAATATCGGCGGCGTCGCCAATGTCACGTTTCTCGATGGCGAGGCCGATCCCGTCGCCTTCGATACCGGTCCCGGCAACGCGCCGATCGACGAGATCGTTCGTACCCGCACCGGCAAACGCTTCGATCGCGACGGCGTGCTCGCCGCCTCGGGCAAGGTGCACTATGAAATCGTCACCAAAACGCTTGCCGACCCGTTTTTTTCGCGCCGGCCGCCGAAGTCGCTCGACCACGCGCAATTTGCGCGCTTGCCGCTGGATCAACTATCGCTCGAAGATGCCGCCGCGACCGCAACCGCGGTCGTCGCCGGTTCGATCGCGCGTGCCGCCGGGTTTCTGCCGCGTAAGCCCGCGACCTGGATCGTCGCCGGTGGCGGCGCCCGCAACCGGGCCTTGATGACAATGCTGCGCGAATGGCTGCGCTCGCACGCGCTGGTGGCCGAAGCGGTGGGCTGGTCTGCGGACGCGCTGGAAGCGCAGGCCTTCGCTTTTCTCGCCGTGCGCACGCTGAAGGGCCTGCCGATTACGTTCCCGACCACGACCGGCGTGCCAAAGCCGATGCAAGGTGGCGTGGTGGCGCGCGGCTAATTCACGCCGCGCTGTCGCGGGTCTTGGGCAGGCGCTTGTCGAGATATTCGTCCACCAGCTCGATCAAATTCTCGATCTTACCGTCGAAGAAATGATTGGCGCCGCGCACGATCTGCTGGTCGATGATGATGCCCTTCTGGGTCTTGAGCTTCTCCACCAGCTGGCCGACCGCGGCGATCGGCGTGACCGCGTCCTTGTCGCCGTGCACGAACAGGCCGGAGGAAGGGCAGGGGGCGAGGAAGGAGAAGTCGTAGAGATTGGCCGGCGCCGCCACCGAGATGAAGCCTTCGACCTCCGGCCGCCGCATCAACAGCTGCATGCCGATCCAGGCGCCGAAGGAAACGCCCGCGATCCAACAGGCGCGCGCGTCCGGATTGTTGGCCTGCGCCCAGTCGAGCGCGGCGGCGGCATCGGAAAGCTCGCCTTGGCCGTGATCGAACACACCCTGGCTGCGTCCGACGCCGCGGAAATTGAACCGCAGCGCCGCGAAGCCGCGGTTCGCGAAGGCGTAATAGAGATGATAGACCACGGGATTGTTCATGGTCCCGCCGAACTGCGGATGCGGATGCAGGATGATCGCGATCGGCGCGCTGCGCGACCGCCCGGAATGGAAGCGCCCCTCGATCCGTCCGTCTTCGCCGGTGAAGATCACTTCGGGCATGTTTGCTCCGGTGCGGGACTTGGGGCTTTGCGGGCCGGATCGCGATCAAACCCTTTCCCCATAAGGTGCGGAAGCGGGTTTTGGCGGCTTGACTGGACTTGGCGACCGACGTATCTCTTTTAGAACTATTCTAAAAAAGAGAACCGCTCAAGAACGCACAAATGTGCGAACATGGAATGAGCGGCGAGTTGATATGACGAAAACAGGGTCCGATTGCAAGGCTCAACGGTCCCTCGCGGACGAAAATGATGAACGAGCGCGTCTATCTCGACCATAATGCGACCTCTCCGCTGCGTCCCCCGGCGCGAGCGGCGATGACGGCCGCCTTGAGCGCCGGCAATGCGTCTTCGGTCCATGCCGAGGGACGCGCCGCGCGCGGCGAGATCGAAGCGGCGCGCGCCCGGGTGGCGGCGCTCGTCGGCGCCGATCCCAAGGCCGTAACCTTCACGAGCGGCGCCACGGAATCGATCGCGCTCGCGCTTTCGCCCGAACTCGAAATCGAGGGCCGGTCCGTCCGCTGCGACGTGCTCATCATCTCCGCGGTCGAGCATCCGGCGGTGCGCGCGGGCGGCCGCTTCCCGGCCGGGAAAATCGAGATGATCCCGGTCGATCACGCCGGCGTGGTCGATTTCGCCGCGCTCGAATTGATGCTCGCGCGCCATCAGGCCAAGGGTCAGCGCGCCCTCGTTTCGGTCATGGCGGCGAACAACGAGACCGGCGTGATCGAGCCATGCACGAAGATTGCCGAATTGGTTCACGCGGCCGGCGGCATATTCCACACCGACGCGGTGCAGATCGCGGGCCGGATTCCCTTCGATCTTGCCGTGAGCGGCGCCGACCTTATATCTCTATCGTCGCACAAGCTCGGCGGACCCCAGGGCGTGGGCGCGCTGATCGCACGCGACCAGGCGATCCGCGTCCCGGCCATGCTGCGCGGAGGCGGTCAGGAGCGCGGCCGCCGCGCCGGCACCGAGAACGTGGCGGCGATCGTGGGCTTCGGCATCGCGGCTGAATGCGCCGCTCTCGTCGTCGCGGAAGAGACCGGGCGTCTGGCGGGCTTGCGCGACCGGCTCGAGCAAGGCATCCGCGCCGTGACACCCGACGCGATCTTTCTTTCGGCCGCGGTGGCAAGGCTGCCCAACACAACCTGCTTCGCGGTGCCGGGCATCGCCGCCGAAACCGCGGTCATCGCCTTCGACCTGGAAGGGATCGCGGTGAGCGCGGGGGCCGCCTGCTCGTCGGGCAAGGTCGGACCGTCCGAGGCGCTCGCCGCCATGCGGGTCCCGGCCGAGATCGCCAAGGGTGCCGTCCGCGTGAGTCTCGGCTGGAGCACCAGCGAAAGCGACATTTCGCGTTTCCTGCTAATATGGGAACGAATCCGTTCGAACCTCAGTCAGCGCAGGAGGGAACGCGCGGCCTGAAAGCTGAATTACCCATAAGCCCCCCACGTTGCGGTCCTTGAAACCGCGAGGATGAGGAGAAGAAAATGCCGGCAGTTTCGGAAACCGTCGAACGCGTCCGCTCGATCGACGTCGACCAGTACAAGTACGGTTTCGTCACCGATATCGAGTCCGACAAGGCCCCCAAGGGCCTCGACGAGAGCACCGTCCGCTTCATCTCGGCCAAGAAGAACGAGCCGCAATGGATGCTGGAATGGCGGCTGCAGGCGTTCCACCGCTGGCTCACCCTGCGCGAGCCGCAATGGGCGCGGGTGAACTACGGGCCGATCGATTATCAGGATCTCTATTATTATTCGGCGCCCAAGAGCACGCCCGGCCCGAAGTCGCTCGACGAGATCGACCCCGAAATCCTGAAGACCTACGCGAAGCTCGGCATTCCCCTGCGCGAACAGGAGATGCTGGCGGGCGTCGAGCGCTCCAATGTGGCGGTCGACGCGGTATTCGACTCCGTTTCCGTCGTCACCACCTTCAAGGAGGAGCTGAAGCAGGCGGGCGTCATCTTCGGCTCGATCTCCGACGCCATCCGCGAGCATCCGGAGCTGGTGCGCAAGTATCTGGGCTCGGTGGTGCCCATCACCGACAATTTCTTCGCCACCCTCAATTCGGCGGTCTTTTCCGACGGCTCCTTCGTCTATATTCCAAAGGGCGTGCGCTGTCCGATGGAGCTCTCCACCTATTTCCGCATCAACGAGAAGAACACCGGCCAGTTCGAGCGCACCCTGATCATCGCCGACGAGGGCTCCTACGTCTCCTATCTCGAGGGCTGCACCGCGCCGATGCGCGACGAGAACCAGCTGCATGCGGCGGTGGTCGAATTGATCGCGCTCGATGATGCCGAGATCAAGTATTCCACCATCCAGAACTGGTATCCCGGCGACGCGCAAGGCAAGGGCGGCATCTACAACTTCGTCACCAAGCGCGGCGACTGCCGCGGCAAAAACTCGAAGATCAGCTGGACCCAGGTCGAAACCGGCTCCGCCATCACCTGGAAATATCCGTCCTGCATCCTGCGCGGCGACAATTCGAACGGCGAGTTTTATTCAATCGCCATTTCGAACGGCCACCAGCAGGTCGATTCCGGCACCAAGATGATTCACCTGGGCAAGAATACGACAAGCCGGGTCATCTCCAAGGGCATCGCCGCCGGCGTCTCCAACAACACCTATCGCGGGCTGATTTCCTCGCACCGCAAGGCCACCGGCGCGCGCAATTTCACCAATTGCGATTCGTTGCTCATCGGCGACAAGTGCGGCGCCCATACCGTGCCCTATATCGAGGCGAAGAATGCCTCGACCGTGTTCGAGCACGAGGCCACCACCTCGAAGATTTCCGACGAGCAGCTGTTCTATTGCCTGCAACGCGGACTGTCGGGCGAGGAAGCGGTGGCGCTGATCGTCAACGGCTTCGTCAAGGACGTGCTGCAGCATCTGCCGATGGAATTCGCGGTCGAGGCGCAGAAGCTGATCGCGATCAGCCTGGAAGGCTCCGTCGGCTGAACCGCATCGCCGTCATCAAAGAGAAGGCAAGATCATCCAATGAACCTGCTTGAAATCAAGAACCTGCACGCCGACGTGGGCGGCAAGGAAATCCTGCAAGGCCTCGATCTCACCGTGAAGGCGGGCGAGGTCCATGCCATCATGGGCCCGAACGGTTCCGGCAAATCGACGCTGTCCTACGTGCTCGCCGGCAAGCCCGGCTACGAGGTCACCCAGGGCAGCGTGCGTTACGAGGGCAAGGACTTGCTTGAGCTCGCGCCCGACGAGCGCGCAGCCAAAGGTATCTTTCTCGCCTTCCAGTATCCGCTCGAAATCCCCGGCGTCGCCACCATGACGTTTCTGCGCACCGCACTCAATGCGCAGAAGAAGCGCAGGGGCGAGGCGGAGCTTTCCACGCCCGAGTTCCTGCGCCTGGTGCGCGAGAAGGCGGGCGGGCTCGGCATCGACCAGGACATGCTGAAGCGCGCGGTCAATGTCGGCTTCTCCGGCGGCGAGAAAAAGCGGAACGAGATTTTGCAGATGGCGCTGTTGGAGCCGAAGCTGTGCGTGCTCGACGAGACCGATTCCGGCCTCGACATCGACGCGCTCAAGATCGTGGCCGAGGGCGTGAACAAGCTGCGCTCGAAGGAGCGCGCCATCATCGTCATCACCCACTACCAGCGGCTCTTGAACCACATCGTGCCCGACATCGTGCACGTGATGGCCAAGGGCAAGATTGTGCGTTCGGGCGGGCCCGAGCTTGCGCAGGAGCTGGAAGCGTGCGGCTATGCCGCGCTCGAAACGGAAGCCGCGTGAGGAAAGCGCGATGAACGCCGAAGTCCGGCCGATCCGCACCGCCGCCGAACAGGCGCTCGCCGCGGATTATCAAAGCGCGAAAAAGCGCCTGCCGGGGGGGCCGGCTTTCGCGCGCCTGCGCGAACAAGCGCTCGCCGCCTTCGTCGAAGGCGGGCTTCCGCACCGCCGGATCGAGGAATGGAAATACACCGATTTGCGCACGCTCCTGCGCGAGGCGGCCCCGCTCGCTGATCCGCCCGACAAAGCTACGTTCGCTCGCGCGAAAAAATTCGATCCGCTTCCGGGCGTCGATGTACGCCGCGTCACCCTCATCAATGGTAGCTTCGTGGGTGAACTCTCCGATCTCGTTCAGCCCGAAGCGGGCCTGACCATCCTGCCGCTTTCCCGCGCTCTCGCCGAGGGCCATGCGCTTGCATCGCGAATCGGACGGCTGCTGCCGCCGTACTACGACGCGACGCTCGCGCTCAATACCGCCTTTGTCGCTGACGGCATTGTGATCGGGCTTGCCGCGGGCTCGAAACTGGCGCGCCCGATCCACGTCCGCCACCTGTTCACCGGCGCGGCCGCCGCCGCCGCTTACGCGCGCACGCTCGTTGTCGTCGGCGAGGGCGCGATCGCGACCGTGATCGAAAGTTTCGAAGGGCCGGACGGCGTCGCCTATCAGGCCAACACGACGGCCGAGATGCAGCTCGGCGACAAGGCCTGGCTCGAATACGTGCGCGTCCAGGCCGAGGGCGACGCGGCGATCCACCTCGCGACGGTTCTCGCGGACATCGGCGCGCAGGCAAAACTCCACACCTGCTCGCTGACTGTCGGCGCCGCGGTCTCGCGCCAATCGGTTTTTCTGCGTTGCACCGGCGCGGGCAGCGAGACGCGGCTTTCCGGCGCGACGCTGTTGCGCCGGAAACAACACGCCGACACCACGCTCTACGTCGATCACATGACGCAGGGCTGCAGCAGCCGCGAAATGTTCAAGTCCGCCCTCGACGACGAAAGCCGCGGGGTGTTCCAGGGCAAGATCGTGGTGCGCCCGGGCGCGCAGAAGACCGATGCCAAGATGATGTCGGCGGCCCTCCTGCTCGGCGATGCGGCCGAAGCCGACAACAAGCCCGAGCTCGAAATCTACGCCGACGACGTGGTGTGCGGCCACGGCGCAACCGCTGGCGCGCTCGATGAAAATCTCTTGTTCTACTTGCGCGCCCGCGGCATCCCGCGCAAGGAGGCGGAGGCGCTGCTCATTCGCGCGTTCATCGGCGAAGCGATGGAGGCGGTTCCGCACGAGGCCTTGCGCGAGGCGTTGCTGGCGCGTGCCGCCGACTGGCTCGCCGCGCGGGAGCACGCCGCATGAGCGAATGGATGCACCCCGCGGTCAAGAACGGCGCCTATGACGTCGCCCGCGTGCGCGCGGATTTTCCGATCCTCTCGCGCCAGGTCTACGGCAAGCCGCTGGTCTATCTCGACAACGCCGCCTCGGCACAGAAGCCGCGCGCGGTGCTCGACCGCATGCGCGAGGTCTACGAGAACGAATATGCCAATGTGCACCGCGGCCTGCATTTTCTCGCCAATGCCGCGACCGAGGCCTACGAGAACGCGCGCGAGACCGTGCGCAGATATCTTAACGCCGGCTCCTCCGCCGAGATTATCTTCACCCGCAATGCCACCGAGGCGATCAATCTCGTCGCCTATAGCTTCGGCCTCGCTCACATCAAGGCGGGCGACGAGATTATCCTCTCGATCCTGGAGCACCATTCCAACATCGTACCCTGGCACTTTCACCGCGAGCGCAAGGGCGCCGTGATCAAATGGGCGCCGGTCGATGACGACGGCAATTTCCTGCTCGACGAGTTCGAGAAGCTGTTCACGCCGCGCACCAAAATCGTCGCCGTCACCCACATGTCGAACGCGCTCGGCACCATCGTGCCGGTGAAAGAGGTGGTGAAGATCGCCCACGCGCACGGCGTGCCTGTGCTGCTCGACGGCAGCCAGGCGGCGGTGCATCTCAATGTCGACGTGCAGGACATCGACTGCGACTTCTATGTCTTCACCGGCCACAAGCTGTATGGGCCGTCGGGCATCGGCGCGCTCTATGCCAAACGCAAATGGTTGGACGAGCTTCCGCCCTTCAATGGCGGCGGCGAGATGATCCGGGAAGTGACGCAGGATGTCGTGACCTACGGCGATCCGCCGCACAAGTTCGAAGCCGGCACGCCCGCGATCGTGCCGGCGATCGGCTTGGCCGCCGCCATCGACTATGTGCGCGCGCTCGGCAAGGCCCGCATTCGCGCCCACGAGGACGAACTGTTGAAGCTCGCGACCGAGCGGCTGTCGCGCATCAATAGCTTGCGCATTTTCGGCCGCCCGCGCGAGAAGGGCGCCATCATCTCCTTCGAGATGAAAGGCGCCCATCCGCACGACGTCGCCACCGTGATCGACCGTTCCGGCGTGGCGGTGCGCGCCGGTACCCATTGCGCGTTGCCGTTGCTCAACCGGTTCGGCGCCACCGCCACTTGTCGCGCCTCGTTCGCGCTCTACAATACGCCCGAGGAGATCGACGTGCTTGCCGAAGCGCTGCTCAAGGCGCAGGATTTGTTCGCATGAGCAAGGATACGACCATGAAGACGGATCTGCCGGCGCCCGCGGCGCCGCACGCGCCCACGATCAAATCTGCGATCCCGGCGGATGATCTGGCGCGGCTCACCGACGACATCGTGGCCTCGCTCAAGACCGTCTATGACCCGGAGATTCCATCCGACATCTACGAGCTCGGCCTGATCTATCGCGTCGACATCGCCGACGACCGTTCCGTCACCGTCGACATGACCTTGACCTCGCCCAATTGCCCGGCCGCGGTCGAGCTGCCCGGCCAGGTCGAGAACGCGGTCGCTTCCGTTCAGGGCGTGGGCCCGGTGAAGGTCAATGTGGTGTTCGACCCGCCCTGGGATCAGAGCCGCATGTCGGAGGAGGCGCGCCTTGCGCTCAATCTCTGGTGACCTTAACTGTTGTCCGCTATAGGTAAGGCCATGAACGAAGTTCATCCCAAGCCCGCGGTTCTGAACGTCACCGACGCGGCGGCCGCGCGCATCCGCGAGATCATCGCCCGCGCCGGCAAGCCGGTCGCCGGCGTGCGCCTAGGCCTGAAAAAGGGCGGCTGCGCCGGCATGACCTACACCATGGATCTCGCCGACCAGGCCGCCAAAGGCGACGAGGTGGTCGAGGCCAAGGGCGTGCGCGTGCTGATCGATCCCAAGGCGATCCTGTTTTTGTTCGGCACCGAGATGGATTTTACCGTCGACAAGCTGTCGGCGCGGTTCGTGTTCCGCAATCCGAACGAGACTTCCGCCTGCGGCTGCGGCGAGTCGGTCTCGCTCACGCCAGCCAAGGCCGAAATCGTCGAGCGCCACGCCTGATCGCGTGCGCGCCCGCGAACCGATCCAATCGAATTTTCGATCCAAGCGCCCCGATCGTCAGGCCACTTGCGCCACCGACGCATCGAGCGCGGTCTCGGCGATCACGCAATTCCTGCCCGCGCGCTTGGCGGCATAGAGGCAGGAATCGGCCCGCTCCAACAGCGCGGCGACGGTGTCGCCCTTTTGCCAGCTCGCCACCCCGAGCGAGATCGTGACCCGGCCGAGCGTCTCGCCGGTCGAGCGGCGCATCAGCTCCTTGCCCATGACCGCGCGGCGGATGTGGTCGGCGACGGTCACCGCCGCCATCAGCGCGGTCTTCGGCAACAGCACCACGAACTCCTCGCCGCCGTAGCGGGCGGCGACGTCCTGGCCCTTGACGTTCTGTTTCAACGCCATGGCGACCAGACGCAGCACCTGGTCGCCGGTGAGATGGCCGTAGGTGTCGTTGAACTTCTTGAATTGGTCGATGTCGGTGAGGACGACCGAGAACGACGTGCCCTTGGCCTCGGCCTCCTCGATCATGCGCGTAATCGCGTCTTCGAAGAATTTCCGGTTGGCGAGCGTGGTGAGCGGATCGGTGAGCGACTCGGTGCGCACCACCTCGAGATTTTCCTGCAGCGTGTTGATCTCCTGGCGGGAATCGACCAGGCGTTTCTGCAGCGAATGGTTCGCCTCTTCCACCTCTTTGGTCGCGCGCACCAGCGTCTCGACGATCAGCCGCAATTGCTCGCGTTCGAGGGGATTGCTCATCTCTTTCTTCGCGCCGGAGAGCGACTTGGAATAGTGGTCGGCCGAGTCGATGGCAACGCTGATCATGGATTTTACTTGATCGATCTCGCCGATGATCCGGGCTCCAACCTCGTCGATCCGATCGACAAAACGGATCGCCGACAGATGCTTGTCGTAGATGCGGCCGAGGTCCTGCTCGGTGAGCCGGCCTTCGCCGACCAGCGTCTCGTTGATGCTCTGGTTGAGCGCCTGATTGTGGCCGGTGGCGTAGGTGTACCAGATCTCGAAATTGCGCGGGGTGGCCTGGTGCCCCAGCGCCCGGATCTGACCCAAGGCGGTTTCGGCATTGGCGAGCGTGCGAGCAAACTCGTCGTGATCGCTCATTACTAGCGAGCGCCGCTTCTGCGGCGGCTCCCCCCGTCCTGGGGCAGGGCCCGTCCCACCCTTCGGCCGGGAACTTAGGAAAACGGTGTGAACAAGCGGTAAATCTCAAAGCCCGGCGATGCCGGAAAAGCCCGCAAAACCGCCGCTTATTCCGTCTTGAGCGGAACCGGCCGCAAAAGAAAAGCGGGCAGATGCGAAGGCTCCGCCTCGGTGGAGGCGAGCGCCGGCTGGGGCTTACCGTGGCCCCGCGGCTGTTCGCCACGCGGCTGCGCTTGGTCACGCGGCTGCGCTTGGGCCCGCGGCTGCGCTTGGTCCCGCGGCTGCTCTTGCTGTCGCACGGGCTCTTGAGGTCTGGGCTCTTGGCGTCGCGCGGGTCCCCGGTGTCTCGGTTCCCGGCGCGAACCGCCTTTCCGGCTGTCGCGGCTGTGCCGGCCGTGATCGCCGTCTTGCTCCGCCCGGGCCGGCTCGCCGCTCCAGGGAATCTTCTGGCCGATCAGGTTTTCGATCGCGGTGAGCGACTTCGAGTCCGCCGACGACACCAGCATGATGGCGGTGCCGGTGCGCCCGGCGCGGCCGGTGCGGCCGATGCGATGCACGTAATCCTCGGCGTGATGCGGCACGTCGAAATTGAAAATGTGGCTGACCTCGGGAATGTCGAGCCCGCGCGCGGCCACGTCGCTCGCGACCAACAGCGTGATCTCGCCGTTGCGGAACGCCTCGAGCGCTTTGGTGCGCGAGCGCTGGTCCATGTCGCCGTGCAGCGCGATCGCGGAAAATCCGTCGCGCACCAGCGTGCGGTGCAGCTTCGACACTTCGGTCTTGCGGTTGCAGAAAATGATGCCGTTCTTCAAATTTTCGGCGCCGCGGATGAGCCGGCGCAGCACCTCGCGCTTCTTTTCCGGATCGGCGGCGGAGGCAACCAGCGTCTGCGCGGTGGCGGCGACGGTGGAGGCGGGGCGGGAGACTTCCACCCGCACCGGATTGGACAGAAAGGCGCCGACCAGGCGCTGGATTTCCGGCGGCATGGTGGCCGAGAAAAA
>JAUSIF010000109.1 GCA_030648135.1 Xanthobacteraceae bacterium | reverse complement strand
CTATACGCGCCGCGATGGGGACGTCCGCCGCGACATCGAGTCTGTCCTCTCCCGCTTTCCCCGCTTGGCGGAACGCCGTACCCAGGTGGCCGGCTCGCTCAGCGGCGGCGAACAACAGATGCTGGCGCTTGCGCGCGCACTTATGCTGGCGCCGCGCATTCTCCTGATCGACGAACCGTCGGTCGGGCTCGCTCCCATCCTGGTCAGCAAGACGATCGACACGATCAAGGAACTCAAGGAAAAATATCAGCTCACGGTTCTGATGTCGGAACAGAATTTCAACCAGGCGATACGAATCGCGGATCGCGGCTATGTAATCGTCCACGGCAAGATCGCCTTCGAGGGGCGTTCGGCCGAGGAGCTCAACAACAACGATTTGATCCGGAAATTCTATCTCGGCCTTTGACTGCTATATCCGGAGTGCGATGCCGGAATCGTAAGCGCCGCGCGGTGGCGTTCCGCGCGGCGCTTTTTTGTTGCTGAGCTTGCGTCAGACGGCCATTTCGTGCCGATCCGGACAGCTCTTTAATTCTTCGCCTTATCGTAAGGATAGATGACCTTACCCGAGGAGTATTCCGTCGGGGTCAACACGATCTGCGTCCCCATTTCCTTGAACTGGGCGGCGTCGTTGCCTTTTACGTTCTGGAACTGCACCTGCAGCACGCGCGACTGAGCCCATTCACCGCTCTTGTCGAATTTGACGTCGCCGAGCACGGTCTTAAACGTGCTGGTGCGGATGTAGTCGGCAATCTTGTCGTCGTTGAGGCTCTTGGTCCCTTCCACCGCCTGCTGCAATACTTGCAGCTGGGAATAGGCTTGGGGAGCCATGTAGTAGCCGAGTGGGTCGACGCCTTCGGCCGCGGCTCTCGCCTGATATTTATTCATGAAGTCGGCGACGCCGGGGAAGATCAACTTCGGCACCGGCAGCCAGAAGTCGTAATTGGTGAAGCCGTTGAGCAGCGGACCAAGCGATGTCTTAATCGCCGTGTTCTGCAGGCCGACCATGGCACCGCCGATCATCTTGGGCTTGAAGCCGACCTCGTTGACCGCGCGCACCATGCCGACCGAGTCGGGCGGATAGGAGCAGATGACCACGAGGTCAGGATTGGTCGCCTGGATCGCACGCACGATCGGCGCGAAGTCGGTGGTCGTCGGCGGATAGCGCTTGTCATAGACGATTTCGATGCCGGCCGCCTTGGCGTTTGTGCGCGCGCCGTCCGAGGCGTTCACGGAGAACTCCGCATCGGCTGCCACGATTGCGACCGTCTTCGGCTTCGGATTTTGTGCTACCGCGGTATCGAAAAAGCCCTTGGTGAAGGAAGGCTTCGGATCGGGGCCCGACGGGATCATGACGAAATATTTCGGATACTTGAACTCGGTATTCACGCCGAGTCCGAGCAAGCCGATGAACACCTTGCCTTTCTGCATCACGACCGGCATCGCCGGCGCCAGCATATTGGTGCCGTAGCCGCCGATGATCAGATCGACCTTGTCGACGTCGATCAGCTTCGTGTAGATGCCGGGCACCGTCGATGGATTGGTCTGGTCATCGTAGTAGATGAGCTTGACCGGACGGCCGAGCAGTCCGCCCTTGGCGTTGGTGTCCTCTTCCCAGATTTTCTGGGCGAGCAGGGCGGACTTCCCGTTCGGGCCGAGCCCGCCGGTCATCGCCATGCTGTAACCGATCTTGATTGGATTGCCGCTCGGGGCCTGCGCTTGGGCCCCAAACAACATGAGCGACGCAGCGCCCAAAACGGCGACGAGACCCAAGATGGTCCGCCGCTTAAGATATTGAAGCATCTTTCATTCCTCCCATAGTGACGCTTATTATTATGATTATTATGCCCAATCGTGGCCCGTATTCCAGAGGGCATTTCGATCGCGGCCGCGCCGACTATTGCCGTAGAAAACGGCCAACGTGGCGGCGCCTAAACCCCTTCGACAACAATAGTTTCCACTTCCCCCGCACCGCTGCGCCGGAAGGCGGCGGCCTTGTCATATTCGGGTGACGTAAAACAGGCCACGGCCTTCTCGAAGGTCGGGAACTCGATTACGATGAAGCGTTGAAATTTATCGGGGCCTTCCATGATCTGAAACCGTCCACCGCGCGCAAGAGGTTTTCCGCCATACCGAGCGATGATTCCGGGTACGAGATCGGTGTATTTCTTGTATTCGACCGGGTCGATAACCCGTGACCGTGCAACCCAATAGGCTGGCATGCTTCACTCCTAGATTGCCTTATCGTGGCGGGCAAAAGCGGACTTCGCGGCGCCCGCCCGGTGATGGATACTAGATCAATTCGAAGGAGAATTGGCCATGTCGTTTTGAACGCGGAGCGGGGTCAGTGTATCCGATAACCGCAAGCGGCATAAGGGATAGGAATTAAGGCGTCTGGAATATACCGCGCTCCGGGTGACACCGGCCTCATCTGGGGGGCCGGAAAACGCGATGTTGACCCGGTCCATTCACCCTCGCTAGCATCGCAATCTGACGATACAGAGAGACAGCCGGTCCCAGTCACGTGCGGGTGGATGCCGGTGTTCTGTTGTTGTTTCGTCCAACGAAAAACATACCGGCGTCAACTGACGCCGTTACCAGGGAGGAATGCGTGGACAGACGCAGCTTCGTAATCGGCTCGGCCGCTTCGGCCGCAGCGCTTATCACCAGACCGTCGATCGCCCAGGACGTCTATCCGTCCCGGCCAGTGACGTTCGTAAACCCGTTTCCACCCGGCGGCGCAGTCGATGTCGTCGCCCGGCCGCTCGCCGCCGTACTCGAGCCCATCATCAAGCAGCCAGTGGTGATCGAGACCAAGGCCGGCGCCGCCGGCCAAGTGGGCGCCCAGTTCGCCGCCAGCGCCAAGCCCGACGGCTACACCCTGCTCATGCACATCGTTTCGATCTCCGGCTTCGCCGAGGTCGACAAGTTGTTCGGCCGGCCGGTGAAGTTCACGCGCGACGACTTCATCCCGATCGCGCGTTTCATTGCCGATCCAATGGTGCTGGTCGTCAACGACCAGCAACCCCACAAGACACTCAAGGAATTCGTCGACGACGCCAAGAAACGACCGAACGGGATGATCTTCAGCTCGTCGGGTCTCTACGGCGCGCTGCATTTGCCGACAGCCTTGTTCATGAAAGCGGCCGGCATTCAGATGAAGCATCTGCCGACCGCGGGCGGCGGGCCCGCGCTGACGGCGATCCTCGGCAACAACTCGCAGGTGCTCGTATCCTCGATCGCGGCCTCCAGCGCGCAAATGAAGGCTGGCAAATTGCGGGCGCTCGCCTGCTTCGGCGCTCAGCGCGCGCCCGCGGTTCCCAATGTTCCCACCATGAAAGAGCTCGGCTACAACGTCGAATTCTATCTGTGGGTCGGCATGTTCGCGCCCAAGGGCACGCCGGTCCCGATCATCACGACGTTGCGCGACGCGTCGAGAAAGGCCGCGGCGGACGACAAGTTCAAGCAGGCCATGAAAAATCTCGGCCAAGATGTCGCCTATCTCGACCAGGCCGAGTTCAAGGCCTTCTGGGACGCCGACGCCAAGCGGGTCGAAGATGCGGTGCGTCTGATCGGCAAGCTGGAAGGATGACCGGCAGCGGGGTAGCGGCGGCCCGGAACATCAGCCGATGATCATTCGTACCGACCATGTCGCCGGGGGCGCGTTTCTTGCCCTCGGCGTATTGGTCTTCGCGATCAGCGGCGACCTGCCGTTCGGTACCCTCTCGGCGCCTGGCGCTGGGATGATGCCGAAACTCATGACCGGGCTGATGATGGCATTCGCACTGCTGATCATCGCCGCCGGTGCCGAAAGCAAGCCGTTTAAATCACTCGATTGGAGCGACCGCGGCCATGCCGCCTTGCTGGTCCTCATCACCGGCACAGCCGTCGCGCTCTATCAGACGCTCGGCTTCCTCATCACCATGTCGCTTTTAGTGTTCACTCTGCTGGTCGTGGTCGAGCGCCGGCACGTGCTACGCGCCGCCGCCTATGGCGTGGCTCTCACCGTGTTTGCCTATTGGCTGTTCGGGATAGCGCTGAAGGCTCCGCTCGAACACGGATTGCTCTGGTTCTGACCCCGTGGAAACCGTCTTCGATAGTCTTGTTCTCGGCTTCTCAGTCGCCTTGCGGCCGGACATCCTGTGGTTTGCCTTCCTAGGATGCCTGGTCGGCACACTGGTCGGGATGCTGCCGGGAATCGGCCCACTCGCCGGTATCAGCATTCTGCTGCCGCTCACCTTCGGCCTCGACGCTACCAAAGCAATCGTGATGCTCGCGGGCATTTATTACGGCTCGCAATACGGCGGCTCCACCACCTCGATCCTGCTGCGCATCCCGGGCGAAGCCGCATCGGTGATGACCTGCATCGACGGCAACGCCATGGCGAAGAAAGGCCGCGCCGGGGCGGCCCTGTGCATCGCCGCGGTCGGCTCGTTCATTGCCGGCACGTTCGGCGTTCTGATGTTGACGCTGATCGCGCCGCCGCTGGCAATTTTCGCGCTGCGGTTCGGTCCCCCCGAATATACAGCGTTGCTGACTCTCGGACTCATCTTCCTCGCCTATATGTCGACCACTTCGCTGGTGCGCACTTTGCTGATGGCGGCGCTGGGACTTCTGCTCGGTACCATCGGCATTGACGTGATGACAGGACACTTCCGCTTCAGCTTCAACATCCCCGAACTCGGCGACGGCATCGGCATCGTCCCGGTCGCCGTCGGTCTGTTCGGTTTAGGCGAGCTTCTGGCGACGCCGAGCCATCAGGTGGTGGGCGACGTCAAGAGCCCGCGCCTGCGCGAGCTGTTGCCGACGCGGGAGGAATGGCGCCAGTCGGCGATGCCGATCGCGCGCGGCTCGGTGCTCGGCTTCCTGATCGGCATCATCCCGGGTTCCGCGCACATCATTGCCAGCTTCCTGTCCTATGCAGTGGAACGGCGTGTCTCCAAGCACCCGGAAGAGTTCGGCAAGGGTGCGGTGGCCGGCGTCGCCGGACCGGAATCCGCCAACAATTCCGCGTCGACAGGAGCATTCGTGCCGATGCTGGCTCTCGGTATCCCGACCGGCCCGGTAACGGCGGTACTGATCGCCGCGCTCTTGATCCACGGCATTCCGCCCGGCCCCACCCTCGTCAACGATCATCCCGATGTGTTCTGGGGCTTCGTCGCTTCGATGTATGTCGGCAACCTGATGCTGCTCGCGCTCAACTTGCCGCTGGTCGGCGTGTTCGTGAATCTGCTGCGGGTGCCATATGCCTATCTTTATCCGCTCATCATCATGTTCTGCTTGATCGGCGTTTACGAGGTGAACCATTCCATCGTCGACGTGTGGATCATGCTGATCATGGGCGTGATCGGATACGGTTTGAAGAAATTCGGTTTCGATCCGGCTCCGCTCGTGCTCGGTCTCGTGATCGCGCCGATTTTGGAGATGAGCCTGCGGCAATCGCTGATCATGTCCGACGGCCACTGGCTGATCTTCCTGCAACGGCCGATCGCATTGACCCTGCTGGTCATCTGCGTCGGCCTGCTGGTGCTTTCGGCAACCTCATTCGTGCTTCACCGCAGGGACTGGCGCGCCAAGCTAGCCGCGGCAGAGACGAGCGAAAGCTGATATGATGTAGCGCTGAAGGAATATCGGGGCGGAGCCCATCGGGGTAAACCATGCCTTACGTGACGGAACAGAACCTGACCGACATCGTAATGGATCGTTGGAAAAACATTCCCGATTCGCGCCTGCGCAAGATCATGATCTCGATGGTCAAACATATTCATGCCTTCGTGCGCGAGATCGAGCCGACCGAGGCCGAGTGGTTCACGGCGATCGACTGGCTCACCCGAACCGGCAAGCAGTGCACCGACAAGCGGCAGGAGTTTATTCTCGCATCCGACGTGCTGGGCATCAGCATGCTGGTCGATGCGATCAACCACCGTCTCTCCACCAAGGCAACACCAACCACGGTGACCGGGCCGTTCCACGTCCACGACTCGCCGGAACTGGCGAACGGCGCCAACATGGCGGAGGACGCACCGGGCGTGCCTTGTTTTGTCACCGGCGTGGTGCGCGACCTCGACGGTATGCTGGTCAAGGGCGCGATCCTCGACGTCTGGCAGACCGACGGCGAGGGCCTTTATGAAGCCCAACGCGACGTGAAAGAGCCCTGGATGCGAGCGGTCTACCGCTCTGGAGCCGACGGCTCCTATGTCATCCGCACGATCGCTCCGATCGGCTATACGATCCCGATGGACGGGACAGTCGGCGAACTGATGAGCCGGACCAAGATTAGCCATATGCGTCCCGCGCACATCCATTTCCTGATCGACTCGCCCGGCTACCACCGGATCATCACGCACCTGTTCCAGCGCGGCGACCAATATATCGAAACCGACGTCGTGTATGGTGTGAAGGAGCCGCTGATCGTCGATTTTGTGAAGAAGCCCGCCGGCAAAGCGCCGAACGGAGAGGTGCTCGACAAGCCGTTCTATGTGGTGAACTATGACTTCGTGCTGCAGAAGGCCGCCAAAGCCGCAATTGCAGCCGAATGACCCGCAAAGGCGGCGCGTAAAGCGATTGGACAAGAAGAGTCCGGGGACTACCAACATCAATAAGGCGCAAAAAACAATAACCGCGGCCATATCCGCGGTGCGTAGGGGAGGAGTTCCGTGAAACCGGCGGCGTTCGCCTATGCGAAAGCCCGATCACTTCGGGATGCCATCACGCTTCTCGGCAAGCACAAGAAGGGAGCGCGGCTGTTGGCGGGCGGGCAAAGCCTGATCGCCGCGCTCAACATGCGGCTCGATGCACCGAGCGTTCTGATCGATATCAACGGCATCGAGGGCCTCGACGAAATTCACCTGAAGAAAGGCTGGGTCGAGATCGGCGCGCTGGTACGACACTCACAGGCTCTGCACTCGCCGATCATTGCGAAACATGTCCCGCTGATCGCGAAGGCTTTGCCGCATATCGCCCATCCCGCGATCCGCAACCGCGGCACGATCGGAGGCTCGATCGCGCTCGCGGACCCAGCAGCGGAGTTGCCTGCCTGTTTGGTAGCGCTCGGGGGCGAGGCCGTCATCACCGGTCCAAAGGGCAAGCGAACGGTCAAGGCCGATAATTTTTTCAAGGATCTGTTCGAGACCGCACTCGGTCCGCGCGATGTGCTCACCGCAATTCGCGTGCCGGTGGCGAGCAGTGAGTCCCGCTTCGGTTTTGCCGAAATCTGCCGCCGGCGGGGCGATTACGCCATAGTCGGTCTCGCCACCTCCGCCCGCGTAAAGGATAAGGAACTCAGCGATATTCGCCTGGTCTATTTCGGCATAGGCTCGAAACCCGAGCGTGCACGCAAGGCGGAAGCTGCCTTGGTCAAAGGTAAGATCGATGCCGCCGTCGCGGCGCTCGATGACGATCTTGATCCGCACGACGATGTGCAGGCAACCGGCGCGACCAGGCGATATCTCGCTGGTGTATTGCTCAAGCGCATCGCCCGCGAACTCGCGGAGGTGAGATTATGAGCGAGCTGAGCTGCGCGATCATGATCACCGTAAACGGCGAGGAGATGCGTGCGACGGTCGAGGCGCGTAAGACGCTGGTCGATTTCTTGCGCGAGGATCTCGGCCTCACTGGAAGCCATATCGGCTGCGAGCATGGGATCTGTGGCGCCTGCACGGTGCGCGTCGATGGCACGATCGTGCGGGGATGTCTGATGCTCGCCGTGCAGTGTGACGGCGCCCGCGTCGATACCATCGAGGGCGTCTCCGACACCGGCGAGATCGGAGACCTGCAGGAAGCTTTTCAGAAGCGCAACGCGCTGCAATGCGGCTATTGCACGCCCGGCATGCTGCTCACCGTACAGGAACTGCTCGCCAAGGGTGGTGTGCCGAGCCGCGAGGCGATCCGCGAGCACATCTCGGGCAATTACTGTCGCTGCACCGGCTATCACGCCATCGTCGATGCGGTGGAATCCGTGGCTCACGCCCGCGCCGGAGGCAAATCATGAAAATCGTTGAAGACTCGCCTCCGGTTCTCTCCGCGCTCGACCGGCCCAATTCCTATATCGGCCGCTCGGTGCCGCGGCCGAATCTGGCGCGCCTCACCCAAGGCCGCGGCCAGTTTGTGAGCGATGTAGTGCTTCCCCGCATGGCCCATGTCGCTTTTTTGCGCTCGCCCTATGCTCATGCCCGCTTGAAGAAGATCAGCACCGCCGAGGCGAAGAAGGCGCCGGGCGTCATCGCCGTCGTCACCGGGCCGGAACTCGCCAAGGTCATCACGCCCTGGGTCGGCGTGCTTACTCACCTCAAAGGAATCAAATCGGCGCCGCAACATGCCATCGCGATCGATCGTGCCTGCTGGCAGGGCGAGGCGGTCGCGGCCGTGGTTGCGCGCACGCGCGCCGAAGCCGAGGACGCGGCCGAGCTAGTCAGGGTCGAGTACGAGGAGCTGAAAGCTGTCACCGACGCGGAGACGGCGCTCGATCCGAAAACCCCCGTCATTCACCCCGAGCTCGGCGACAATCTCACTTTCGCGCGCAAGCTCGAGGCAGGCGAAGTCGACAAGGGCTTTGCCGAGGCGGACGAGGTGATCGAGACCACCTACGTGTTCGGCCGGCACACTGGAGTCTGCGTCGAGCCGCGGGCGATTGTCGCTGATTGGAATTCCGGAGAGCA
>JAUSIF010000106.1 GCA_030648135.1 Xanthobacteraceae bacterium | reverse complement strand
GAACCCGGCCGCGATCGCGAAGCCGTTCAGTTGCAACAGGACCAGGAGCCCGACCAGCGCCTGCACGAAGATGAATACGAACGCGGCGCCCACCGAAACCTGGCCCGAAGGGATCGGGCGCGAACGCGTGCGCTCCACCCGCGCATCGACCTCGCGATCGACGATATCGTTCCAAGTGCAGCCCGCTCCCCGCATGACTACGGCGCCGACCGCGAACAGCAGGAGCAAAACAGGATCCGGCCAGCGCGCTCCGGCGGCGATGGCAGCGAGCGCCGTCGACCACCAGCAGGGCATGAGCAAAAGCCATGAGCCGATCGGACGGTCGGCGCGGGCCAAACGCAAATACGGTCGCGCCCAACCGGGTGCGCTGTAGTCGACCCAGTTGCCGGTCGAATCGGCGACGGGTGCAACAGCCGGTCGGCCGGCACCGCTCATTGTCGCAGGACGTTGCCGGTCAGGGTGTCGAAGACACCGGTACCGCCCGCTTTATCTTCCAGCGGATTGCCGGGTGTGACCGTCGTGCCCAACGCCCCGCTCAGCCCCATACTCGGAGGTGGCGGCCCTCCGGCTCCGCTTTCCGCGGCTTGGCAAACTTGCGTGCGCATGGCGAGCGATTTGGTATGACCATCCTTCGCTTGCTTCATGATCTGGTCGGGGATTTGACACGCGGTCTTTTTCTGCTCGAAAAATTTGATGAGTTTCGCCTCGGACTCAGTGTAGCTACGGAGTAGCTGGCAGATTTCCTGCGCCGGTGCCTTCACCTTGCGCTGGCCGGTGGCCCTGAGCCCCGCGCCCTTCTTTTCAAGTACACCCTTGAGCTTTTCGAATTCCTGTTGGCAGGCCTGCATATTGGCCTGGGCGGAAGGGTCAGCCTGGGCGAACGCCGAATTCGCCCCGGCGGCGGCGAGCGCCAAGCCAAGGAGAAGGATGAGCATGGGACGGGCGTACATCTGCGGTCGTCTCCGGCGAGCGTTACAGCCGTAACAAAATTCCCCTAGATGAGGCAATATCGCGGCAGGCCCACCGACCGGCGAAGAAGCTATGGCGAACCATGATTTCCGCGCCCGGCGCCTCTACGTCGCGGTGGATCTTAAGGCGGGAGCCGAGATCGTCCTCGACCGGGAGCAATCGAATTATCTCCTCAACGTGCTTCGCCTCGGGCCCGGCGCGACCGTCTTGCTGTTCAACGGGCGGGATGGGGAATGGCGCGCCCGTCTCGACGTCGCGGCCCGCCGCAAGGCATCCCTCCTGGTCGAGGCGCAGACACGACCGCAGACCGCCGCCGGCGAGCTTGCCTATGCCTTCGCTCCCCTGAAGCACGCGCGCCTCGACTATATGATCCAGAAAGCGGTCGAAATGGGGGCGGCCAAGCTTACGCCCGTCCTCACCCGCCATACCCAGGTCACGCGCGTGAATCTCGACCGTATGCGCGCCAATGTGATCGAGGCCGCCGAACAATGCGGCATTCTTTCCGTGCCTGCGGTCGAGGAAGAGGTCAGCTTCCCGCGCTGGCTCGACGCGCTCGCGCCCGAACGAGTGGTCGTCTTCTGCGACGAGGAAGCAGGCAACGAAGATCCGCTTGCAGCGCTTGCCCGCGCTCCGGCGGGACCGCCCACCGTGCTCATCGGTCCCGAAGGCGGCTTCGACGAGGGCGAGCGCCGCGCTCTCCTTGCCCGCGGCCGGGTGGTGCGTCTATCCTTGGGACCGCGCATCCTGCGCGCCGATACCGCCGCCGTTGCGGCGCTCGCCCTGGTCCAGGCCGCCCGCGGCGATCGGCGCTGATGATCGCGTCTGCCCCGGGTATGCAAAGTTCGTAACGGAACATTATCGCAGTTGCGAAGTTATCTTGCGCCGCGAGGAGACCTCGCCTTATCTCTTCGCTGACCTGTGGAAAGATATTTTCTGTACCGTCAATGCCTTGGCCGAGCAGCCGGCTCGCGCCTCAATTTGGTCCGGTTTTACCGCAGCCTCGTGCGCATCACCTCAAGAGCAACCCGTTCATTTGTCTTCACTGTCGATCAACGCGGCGGGAAGGTTTTACGATGGAAGATTACCAGTTCGGCATCGAGGAGGAATATTTCATCGTCGATGCCGAGACCAAGGCGATCCAGCGTCGGATGCCGGCTGCTTTCATTCTGGCGCTGAAACGCAACCTCGGCCCGGCGGTGACGCGCGAGCTGTTGCAGGCGCAGATCGAGGTCATGACGCAACCTTCTCTTGCCTGTACCGATGCCGGCGAGGAGCTGCGTGGATTGCGCCGTACCGTCGGCACGGTCGCCGCCGAGCACGGGCTTTCCTTCTTCGCCGCCGGCACTCACCCGACCGCGACTTGGTCGGGCTCCCACCACACGCCGGCGCTTCGCTACGACGGCGTCATGCACGATCTGCAGATGCTCGGCGAGCGCAATCTGCTGTGCGGATTGCATGTGCATGTGGAGCTACCCGATCCCGACCAGCGGGTCGAGGTGATGCGGCGGATGTTGCCGCATGTTCCGCTGTTCATCGCGCTTGCCACCTCCTCGCCGTTTTGGCGCTCGCGCCGCACCGGACTGATGGGCTACCGGCTGGCCGCCTATGACGAGCTACCGCGCACCGGCTTGCCGCCGTTGTTTGAAAGCAAGGCCGACTACGACGCCTATGTGGCGACGCTGGTGGAAGCCCGCGTGATCGAGGATTCGAGCTATATCTGGTGGGCGATCCGCCCCTCCCTGAAACACCCGACGCTGGAACTGCGCGCGCCCGACAGCTGCACCCGCGTCGAGGATACGGTGGCGATCGCGGCGCTCTATCGTGCGCTCGCGCGTCATCTGGTGCGCAACCCGCAAGTGAATTCCGACCTCACCGTGGTCGACCAGGCGATCGCGGTCGAGAACAAATGGCGCGCCCAGCGCTACGGCATCCACGGCAGTTTCGTCGATCGCCGTACGCGCCGTGCCGTCACCATCCCGGAAGTGGTCGAAAATCTGATCGCCGAGCTCGAACAGGACATCCGCGCGCTCGGCTGCGAAGCTGCGGTCGCCGGCGCGCGCTCGATCCTCAAGCAAGGCACCAGCGCCGATATCCAGATCGCGGTCTTTCGCGAGGCCGAGCACCGCACCGGCAGCCGGGGCGAGGCGTTCCAGGCGGTAAAATCCTGGCTCTCCGAAGCGACGCTGCACTGAAGGAGACCGGTCGGCGACGGCTGTCCCCGTGGCGGGGGCTTGTGTATCGTCGCGCGCCGATCCATGCCGTCACCCCACCCGGAGCGCTCACTCGAAGGGCCCGCGACCAAGTCGACTTGACCCCGATCGAGTCGCGCGACGCGCTCGTGGCCTGGCTCGAGGCCGGGGCGAAGCCGCGTGCCCGCTTTCGTATCGGTACCGAGCACGAAAAGCTCGCCTACACGCTCAAGGGTCATGCGCCGGTTCCCTATGAGGGCAAGCGCGGTATCCGCGCGCTCCTGGAGGGCATGCGCATGCTGTTGGGCTGGGAGCCGATTCTGGAGGGCGAGACCATCATCGGGCTTGCCGACGTGACCGGCGGCGGCGCGATTTCGCTCGAACCCGGCGGCCAGTTCGAGCTTTCGGGCGCGCCGGTCGAAACCATCCACGAAACCTGCTCCGAATTGAACGCGCACCTCGCGCAGCTGCGCGAAGTCGCGGCTCCGCTCGGGATCGGATTCCTCGCCATCGGCATGAGCCCAAAATGGACTAGGAGCCAAACGCCGATGATGCCCAAGGGCCGCTACCGGATCATGGCGGCCTATATGCCGAAAGTCGGCAAGCTCGGCCTCGACATGATGTTCCGCACCTGCACCGTGCAGGTGAACCTCGATTTCTCCTCCGAGGCCGACATGGTGAAGAAGCTGCGCGTGGGCTTGGCGCTGCAGCCGGTGGCGACCGCCTTGTTCGCGAACTCGCCTTTCACCGAAGGCAAGCCCAACGGTTTTCTCTCGTACCGTTCCGAAATCTGGCGCGACACCGACCCCGACCGCACCGGCATGTTGCCGTGGGCGTTCGAGGACGGCATGGGTTTCGAGCGCTGGGTGGATTATGCGCTCGACGTGCCGATGTATTTCATCAAGCGCGGCGATCGTTACGTCGACGTCGCCGGCCGGTCATTCCGGGATTTGCTGGCCGGCAAGCTCGATGCGCTCCCGGGCGAACGCGCCACCATCTCCGATTGGGCCAACCATCTCACCACGATTTTTCCGGAAGTCCGGCTCAAGCGCTATCTCGAAATGCGCGGTGCCGACGGCGGCCCGTGGGCGCGCAACTGCGCGCTGCCGGCGCTGTGGATCGGAATCCTCTATGACGACGCGGCACTCGATGCCGCCTGGGAGCTCGTCAAGGACTGGAGCGCCGCGGAACGCCAAGATCTGCGCGACCAGGTGCCGCGGCTCGGGTTCAAGGCGGCGATCCGGGGGCGGAGCGTGCACGATCTCGCCCGCGAAATGGTTGCGATCTCGCGCGCCGGGCTCGTGCGCCGCCGCCGCAAGCCCGACCGCTCGGACCGCGACGAGAGCCATTTCCTGGCGCCGCTCGAGGAAGTAGTCGAAAGCGGTAAAACCCCCGCCGAGGTTTTGCTCTCCCGCTACCACGGCGAATGGAAGGGCTCGGTCGAGCCGATTTTTCCGGCGCTGGCTTATTAGAGCATTTTCCGGCGAAAGCCTGCCCCGGACTTGATCCGGGGTGGGAACCGGTTCGCCGTAGAAAATGCGATCAATGCAAAGAATCTAAAGCATGATCCCGAAAAGTGGGAACCGGTTTTCGGACCCGCTGCGCCGGAGCGACAGCGAGGCGAGAAAGATCATGCTCAATTAAAAAGCTAGACCGCGATCCCGATTCAATCTCAATCGATCGCGGTCTAGGGCAGCTTGTCGTAGCCCTGGCCGAAGCCCGCGAGGCCTACCGGAATTCCGATGCCTTCCGCGGGGGTCAGAAAGATGATGAAGGTGGCTTGCTTGCCGCCGCGCAGCTGGCCGATCAGCTTGTCGTCCATGATGACCTCGGCGACGCAACCATTGGGCAGACAGCGCACGAAGCCGGCGCGGCCGACGTCGGCCTGATCGATCTTGAGGCCGAGACCGGACGGCAACAGCACGCCGAGCGGCGCCAGCACGCGCATCAGCCGGCTCTTCTGATCGGCGGTCTTGAGCACGATCACGGTGAGTCCGACGTTGGGCCG
>JAUSIF010000105.1 GCA_030648135.1 Xanthobacteraceae bacterium | reverse complement strand
ATGCCGAAACGCAAGGGTCTCGTCGTCGCTGTATTGATGGCGATCGCCATGCTCGCTCCCGCGGCGAACGCGCAGCCATATCCGACCCGGCCCATCACCTTGATCGTCCCGTTCCCGCCCGGCGGCAGCACCTCGGTCATGGCGCGCATCGTCGCGGAGCGGATGAGCGCCACCATCGGTCAGCAGATCGTGGTCGACAATCGCGGCGGAGCCGGCGGCACCATCGCCGCGCGCGCCTTCGTGCATGCGCCGCCGGACGGCTACACGATCTTCCTGGGCTATTCCGGAACGATTTCGATCGCGCCGAGTATGTATCCCAACGTGGGCTTCGATCCGCGCAAGGACTTCGCCCCCATCGGCATGATCGGCTCGGCTCCCGCCGTGCTGGTGGTGCATCCGAGTTTTCAGCCCCGCACGGCCGCCGAATTGATCGCGCTGGCCAAGGCCAAGCCGGGCGAGATCAATTTCGGCTCGGCCGGCATCGGCACTCTCACCCACATCGCGGCCGAGCTGTTCATCAGCATGGCCAAAATCAAGCTGCTGCACATCCCTTACAAGGGATCGGGCCCGGTTCTCGCCGATCTTCTGGGCGGGCACATTCCCATGTCGTTCACGCCGATACCGGTTGCGCATAGCCATGTCGCCGCCGGGACGCTGCGCGCCTTGGCGGTGACCAGCGTGAAGCGCTCGACGCTGCTTCCAGAGGTGCCTACCGTGGCCGAAACCGGTCTGCCCGGTTACGAGGCGGTTCTGCATTACGGTTTGCTCGCGCCGGCGGCCACGCCCCGCCCGCTCATCGACAAGCTGAACAAGGAATTGCGGGCGGCGCTCGATTCCGACGAGGTGCGCAAGCGGATGGCCACGGAAGGCGCCGAGCCGTTGCCGAGCACCCCGGAGGAATACGCGGCCGACATCGATCAGGAAGAAAAGAAATGGTCGAGGGTCGTGAAAGAAGCCGGCATCAAGCCCGATTGAGCGCTTGCTGACAATCGCCTGGCGCGGTCGGCCTCCGCTTGGTTCGGCGCGCCGGCAGCAGTGCTCGACAAGGACGCTCAACCGCGCTGGAATCCGGCGACGCTCGCGGCGGCGGAAGCCCATTGCGCCGTTCACCCCGCCCGCGCAGGAGTTGACACTTTCATGACCTTGCTCGATCCGACCAACCCTGCTGAGCCGACCGCGGCGGCCGATCCGCTCGATGCCGCGATCGGGCCGCATAGCATAGAGATCGGACCGTGGCAGCGCCGGCTGGTGCAGTTCCAGCGCCTTGCCGGCGGCTTCATGATCATCAAGGGTCTCACCCATTGGGCCAGCCTGTTCGGCTTCGGCGACGGATCGACCTCGCGCTTTCAGCAGCTTCCGGTCGACGCGCAGGTGGCGACGGTGTTTTTCTCGGTCATCGATCTCGTCGCCGGCGTGGCGCTCTGGCTCGGCTCGGCCTGGGGCGCGATGCTGTGGCTGTTGACGGCGGCGGCGCAGATCGCGGCCGACGTGTTGGTGCTGGAGCTTTCCGGCCTCAATGTGTTGCTCACCATGATCGAGGTGCTGTTGGTGGCGGGCTATGTGGTCATCCGCTTCATGGTGCATGTGGAGGCGGGCGAGAACGAAAAAAGGTGAACGCGGAAGGCTCTAGATGAGACAAGGCCGACAGAACGGATTAACCCTTTTGATGCAGATCAATCATAGCTCTGGCGGGCGCAGCTATATTGTGGCACGAAGAATTCTCATGCGCGTGAATCGAGCGATCATCGCAATCGTCGTCGCCTTGTCGGTGGCCCTGCTGCCGGCAACGGCGGGCTTTGCGGCGGCTCCGGCATCGGCCGGCGCTGCCATGAGCGATTGCTGCCACAACCACGGCATGCCGTGTAACAAGGCGATGGACGACGGTCAGGCGACGGCCACCTGTGCGCTGCATTGCTTCAATTATGTCGGACCCAATTTTTCTGGCTTCGAGCTGGTCCCGGCCGTAGCCAAGACCAAGCCTTTATTCGCGAGCCGGCTATCCCGCTCGCACACGGCCACTCCGCCTTTCCATCCGCCTCGGGTCTGACCGCTCACGAGCGGTGCGTTGCCACGCGCGGGCCGCGCCCGCGCGGCCATGCGTTCGGCCGTCCATGCACCTTCGGTGCCTGCGGCTAGGCAAACCCTGAGGAGAGAACCATGAATCGGAGATTGTTCATCGCCGGCGCCGCGTTCGCGGCCGCCATAGGCTTGTCTACCGTCGCGCTGGCGGGCGCGAACGACTACGTCTTCGAGCCGGTAAAAGCGGAAGTCAAGAAAGGCGACAATGTCACGGTGGCCGTGCGGCTCGTCCATAAGCCGACCGGCAAGCCGGTCAGCGACGCGGTGATCGTCCGCACCAGGATCGACATGGCGCCCGACGGAATGGCGGGGATGGCTTCGCCGCTCACGCCGGTTCCGAGCACGGAGCCCGGCGTCTACGCATTCGAGACGGAAATCTCGATGGCCGGACGCTGGCTGTTCAGCATCGCGGCGCGGGTGCAAGGCGAGCCCGAGATCGTGGTCGGAAAAGTCATCTTCAAAGCGACCAGGTAAAGGCCGATCGCCATGTCGACCATCCTTCGAGCCGCTGCGAGTTCTGTGGCAGCCGGGGCGGTGACTGCGCTTGCGGTCACCGCTTCCCGGCCGCACCCACCGGCGGCGAGCAACCTGATGACGGGTGAACCATGAGCCGCTTCCGAATTGCCGTGCTGCTCGCGCTTGGCCTCGGACTGGGGGCCGCCGGCTATTGGTATGCCCGCTCGCCGGCTGCTTTGCCGGCGGGCGCGGCAGAATCGCAAACGGCCGCGCCGGCCTCCGAGCGCAAGATTCTCTACTACCGCGACCCGACCGGCGCGCCATCCTGGTCGGCCACGCCGAAGAAAGATTCGGCCGGCCGCGATTTCCTGCCGGTCTACGACGATGCGCCGTCGTTCGCTCCGCCGGCAGCGAAGGCCAAGGCCGCCGCGAACGGCGCGCGCAAGATCCTCTACTACCGCAATCCCATGGGCCTGGCGGACACCTCGCCGGTCCCCAAGAAGGACTCCATGGGGATGGATTACATCCCCGTCTATGCAGGCGAGGAACAAGACGACGGCACCACCGTCAAGGTGAGCCTCGACAAGATTCAACGCAGCGGCGTTCGTACCGAGATCGTCGAAGCGCGCCGCGTCGTCCGCCCGATCCGCGCCGCCGGAACGGTAAAGTACGATGAGCGCCGGCTCACCATCGTCACGCTGCGATCGGACGGCTACATCGAAGATCTGTTCGTCAACACGACCGGACAGCTGGTGCGGGCCGGCGAACCGCTGTTTCGGGTCTACAGCCCCGAAATTCAGCGCGCGCAGATCGATCTCATGGTCGCCATGCGCGCACAAGTGCGCATGCCCGGGCCGGATGCGGACCGGTCGCTTGAAGGACCCATGCAGCGGCTGCGCAATCTCGGAATCCCCGAGAGCCGCATCCGCGAGGTGCGCGAGACCAACACGACGCCACGCACGATCGATTGGCCGGCACCCGCCGGCGGCACCGTGATCGACAAACGCGTGATCAAGGGGCAACGCGTATTGGCGGGCGAAGAACTCTATCGCATCGCCGACCTCACCCAGGTCTGGGTCATCGCCGACGTCGCCGAGGATGATCTTTCCGCCATCAGGCTTGGCTCGCGCGCGGCGGTCACCTTCCGCGCCTACCAGGCGCAGCCGATCGAAGGCGAGGTGACCTTCATCTATCCGGAGCTGAAACCGGAGACCCGGACCGCGCGCGTTCGCATCGAAGTCCCCAATCCCGACGGACGCTTGAAGGCCGATATGTACGCCGACGTGGTCTTCCATGCCGGCGCCGACGCGGAGGCCGTCGTTGCCGTCCCGGCCAGCGCCGTGATCGACAGCGGCGCCCGCCAAATCGTGCTGATCGCCAAGGGCGAGGGCCGCTTCGAGCCGCGGGCCGTTAAGCTCGGCCGCCGCGGCGACGATTACGTGGAGGTTCTGCAAGGGGTCGACAAGGGCGAAGAGGTGGTCACGACCGCGACGTTCCTGATCGATGCCGAGAGCAACCTCAGGGCGGCGTTGAAGACGTTCACCCAACCGGATGCGCCGAAATGATCGCGAGCGTCATCCGTTGGTCGGCACGCAACGTCTTCCTGGTGGGGTTCGCGACCGTTTTCGTGACGCTCGCCGGCATCTACGCGGTCTCGCGCGTGCCGCTCGACGCCATTCCCGACCTCTCCGACGTCCAGGTCATCATCTACACCGAATATCCCGGGCAGGCGCCGCAGGTGGTCGAGGATCAGGTCACTTATCCGCTGACCACGGCGATGCTGAGCGTCCCCAAATCGCGCGTCGTGCGCGGGTTCTCGTTTTTCGGGGTTTCGTTCGTCTATGTGATCTTCGAGGATGGCACCGATCTGTACTGGGCGCGCTCGCGCGTGCTCGAATACCTCAGCTCCGCCGCGCGCCGGCTGCCGGCCGGCATCGCGCCGAGCCTCGGGCCGGACGCGACCGGAGTCGGCTGGGTCTATCAATACGTCGTCCGCGGCGCGCAGAACAATCTCGCCGAACTGCGCAGCATTCAGGACTGGAATATCCGCTACGGCATCGCCAAGGCCGAAGGCGTCGCCGAGGTCGCCAGCGTCGGCGGGTTCGTCAAGCAATACAGCGTCGTTGTCGATCCGCGGCGGCTGCAGGCGCTCGGCATCTCTCTTAACAAGGTCCGCGAAGCCCTGCGCTCGAGCAATCTCGATGTCGGCGGGCGAACCGTCGAACTGGCGGAGATCGAGTTTGCCGTGCGTGGCCGCGGCTACATCAGAAATTTGTCCGACCTGGAGCAGATCGTGGTCAAGAGCGACCGCGGCGTGCCCGTGCAGCTCAAGGACGTGGCGCGGATCGAGCTCACCCCCGACGAGCGGCGCGGCGTCACCGAATTGAACGGAGAAGGCGAGGTCGTCTCCGGCATCGCGTTGCAACGCTTCGGCGAGAATGCGCTTTCCGTCATCAAGAACGTCAAGGACCGCCTGGCCGAGATCGCCCCGAGCCTGCCCGAGGGCGTCAGCATCGAGCCGGTCTACGACCGCTCGGACCTGATCTATCGGGCGATCGAGACCCTCAAGCGAACGCTGATCGAGGAGAGCATCATCGTCGCCCTCGTCTGCGTCGTGTTTCTGCTGCACGTGCGCAGCGCGCTGGTCGCGATCATCACGTTGCCGCTCGGCGTCCTGATCGCCTATCTGTGCATGTATCTCCTGGGCTTGAGTTCGAACATCATGAGCCTCGGCGGCATCGCCATCGCCATCGGTGCGATGGTCGACGCCGCCATCGTCATGATCGAAAACGCCCACAAGCGCCTCGAGCGTGCCGCGCCCGGCAAGTCGCGGAGCGAAGTGCTGATCGAGGCCGCTTGCGAGGTCGGCCCCGCGCTTTTTTTCAGCTTGCTCGTCATCACGGTGTCGTTCCTGCCGATCTTCGCGCTCGAAGCGCAGGAGGGCCGGATGTTCAAGCCGCTGGCCTATACCAAGACCTTCGCCATGGCGGCGGCGGCGCTGTTATCGGTGACGCTCGTGCCGGCGCTGATGATGCTGTTCGTGCGCGGTCGCATCGTGCCCGAACGCAACAACCCGGTGAGCCGGGTGCTCATTCGGATCTACCGGCCGGCGATCCAGATGGCGTTGCGATACAAAGCCGCGACCATCCTGATCGCGCTTGTCATCCTCGCCGGCAGCCTGTGGCCGGCGCTCAAGCTCGGCAGCGAGTTCATGCCCAATCTCAACGAGGGCACGCTGTTCTACATGCCGACCACCCCGCCCGGCCTGTCGATCACCAAGGCCGCCGACCTGGTGCAGACCCAGGACAAGATCATCAAGTCGTTTCCCGAGGTCGTATCGGTCTTGGGCAAGGTGGGCCGCGCCTCGACCGCCACCGACCCGGCGCCGACCGAAATGTTCGAGACCGTCATCAACCTGAAGCCGGAGAGCGAATGGCGGCCCGGCATGACGGTCGAGAAACTGATCGCCGAAATGGACCGGTCATTGCAGTTCCCCGGAGTCTCCAATGCCTGGACCATGCCGATCAAGGCGCGCATCGACATGCTCTCGACCGGCATCCGCACCCCCGTCGGCGTGAAGGTATACGGCACCGACCTTGCCGAAATGGAGAAGCTGGCACGGCAGATCGAGGCCGTCATTCGCACGGTGCCGGGCACCACCAGCGCTTTCGCCGAACGGGTCATGGGCGGCTACTACCTCAACATCGATCCGGATCGCGCCCAGCTCGCACGCTATGGGCTCATGGTCGGCGACCTGCAGAACGTGATCGCCATGGCGCTCGGGGCGGAGCCGGTGACGACGACCGTCGAGGGTCGCGAGCGCTACAACGTCAGCATCCGTTATCCGCGCGACTTCCGCAGCGATCCGCAGGCGATCGCGACCCAGGTTTTGATCCCGGTCGGCGATGGCGGCACGGTTCCGCTCGGCCAGGTCGCCAAGGTGAATCTCGCCCAAGGCCCGGCCAGCATCCGCACCGAGAACGCGCAGCTCACGGTCTATATCTTCGTCGATTACCGGGATCGCGATCTCGGCGGTTACGTGGCGGACGCGCAGAAGGCCGTCGCGACGCAGATCAAGTTCCCGCCCGGCTATTATGTGACCTGGAGCGGCCAGTTCGAGTATTTGCAGCGGGCCAAGACGCGCCTGCAGGTGGTGGTGCCCGTTACAATCCTCGTCATCTTCCTGTTGCTCTACCTCAACTTCCGGCGGGTGACCGAGACCCTGATCGTCATGCTCTCGGTGCCGTTCGCGCTGGTCGGCGGCCTGTGGCTGATGTGGTGGCTCGGCTTCAATTTGTCGGTCGCCGTCGCGGTCGGGTTCATCGCGCTCGCCGGCGTCGCCGCCGAGACCGGCGTGGTGATGCTGATCTATCTCGACAGCGCGCTGACCGAAATGAAGGCTCGGCGCAGCGCCGCCGGACGCCCGTTCACGCGCGACGATCTCTATGCCGCGATCATGTCCGGCGCGGTCGAGCGCGTACGCCCGAAGATGATGACGGTCTCTGCCATCATGGCCGGGCTGTTGCCGATCATGTGGAGCCACGGCACCGGCGCCGAGGTGATGCAGCGGATCGCGGTGCCGATGATCGGCGGCATGGTGTCCTCGACCTTGCTCACCCTGATCGTCATTCCGGCGATTTATGCGGTGGCGAAGACCGAATGGTTGCCGGTGTGGAAATGGCCTGATTTGCTTGACCTGAGACTTGGCAAGAGACTTGGCAAGCGCTGATCCGGCGTTGCGGAAGCTAGAGCGGTTTCCACTCAAGTTGAATCGGAAACCGCTCT
>JAUSIF010000104.1 GCA_030648135.1 Xanthobacteraceae bacterium | reverse complement strand
CGAGCGCGTCATTCGAAAAGAGATGATTCCCGTTCCTGCGAGGGCCGCCGCCACCGCCAGCAGCATGGCGGTGGTTACGGCCTCCCAAGTCCGCGCCCGGAGCGCCTCGATTTCGCGCCGGGCTTGGCCAAGGGCAGCCGTCGCCTCGGTCTGCGTTTGGTCGAGGTTATCCCGGGTTATTTTTACCAGGCGGTCGAGATTTTCCACCACGCGGTCCACCCCCGGCTGGGCTTTGTCCTGCATCAATTTTTCAGCACGCTTCAGATCACCGCGTTTTCGAAGCTCACGCGTTTCTGTCACGGTCGCGTAGTAGTCCTTAAAGCCGGTTGCAGCGGCCCGGATTAGAGGCAACTCTTGCTCCGTTGTGAGGAGAGCCGCGAGGCGGTCGAATTCCTGAGTGATGTTCGCTGCTCCGGCGCTCGAAGCATCGGTGTATTCTTTATCGCCGAAGACCAGACTGCGCATGTCAACGCGTTTTGCCGTCGATACCGCCTCGCGCAGGTATGCTGCGCTACGCAGGGCCTCCGCAGCCCTGACCGTGATCGAGCGATCGGCGATGGTGAGTTTGCCTACTTCGTATAAGCTCCACGCGGCAATCCCCGCCAACACCAAGATTACCAGCGAGAAAACCAAGAAGAATTTGACTGCGAGCCGCATCGGAAGGCTTGTTAAGCCTTGTCAGCACGTCTCACGTGCCAACGAAAGCGAGCGTGAGCGGCGCCGAAAATGCTGATCGTTGTGCTGGTGTCCATGTGGCGCGGAAAAATTGCCGAAGACTTGGTAAATAAACATTATAATCTACTGCCAGCGGAAGAAAATGCAAAAGACTGATCCTGCCGCGATTTCACGAACACCAAACTTACGCGGCACGAAGCCCGCGTTCGAACTGCACAGGCGATTGATAGTTTGACGCCGAGTGCAGCCTTCTTGCATTGTAGAACTCCTCGATCCAGCCCACGATACGGCGGCTCGCCAGATAAAGCCAGCCCTCGCCGGTGGACTCATAGGTGATATCAGCCACCCACGCACGGTCCACTTCGCTTTGATGGAAGCAGCGATCCAGCAGGTTCATGGCCACCGGCTTGGCGTGATCGGATCGGGTCGTTACTCGATAGGGCCTACGATATACTAACCTCAAGCCGTTGAGCCTTATCAGCCGGCGTACGCGCTCCCTGCTCGAAGGCCGGTGGAGAAGATCCCGCAAGTGCGTCAAGGCCGCTGTCGCGGAGGGCATCGGATAGGATGGTCCTGTCGCTGGTCTTGGGACGACCGAACCATGGCTTTCGGCCCGGACTTGTCGCGACAACGGGCCTAGGCCGCCTCAAAGCCTGAGGGAGTGAACAGAATGGGCGAGCTGATTGTTTTTCTGGATGGACCGGCACCCGGATACGAGCTCAAGGCCGTATATAGCCCGGGGCTGGTGGCTCTGTCCTATATCGTGGCTTCCATAGCGGCTTTTACCGCCCTGGATTTCGCCGGGCGGATGATGGAAAACCGGGGCGACAGGACGGCGGCCTACAGTTGGCTGGTGGGCGGGGCTTGCGCAATGGGGGCCGGCATCTGGTGCATGCATTTCGTCGCCATGCTGGCTTTTCGCCTGCCGCTTCCCGTGCGTTACGACCTCCCGATAACGCTGCTCTCGATGCTGTTTGCGATAATCATTTCGGGGTTTGCGTTGATGGTCGTCAACCATCGAGACGTGTCCAGGACGCGGCTGCTCGTGGGCGGCGTCATCATGGGCCTGGGCATCTGCACCATGCATTACACGGGCATGATCGCGATGCACATGGATGCCGCGATTCTGTATCGGCGGGAATGGTTCCTGCTCTCCATAGTCAACGCGATCGTCTGTTCCACCATCGCCCTGTGGCTGGTTTCCTTTCTGGGCGGGACGACGCAGCGCGCGCGCACCCGCACCCGATACAACGTCATGGCCGCCATGATGATGGGGGTGGCGATCTGCGGCACGCACTACACCGCGATGTACGCAACGGTATGCGTGTCCACCGGCGGGCAGACTCAGCCGGTTGCCGACATCGATCCCACCCTGCTGGGAACCATGATAGGCGGCGTGACGATTGCCATCATGGGCGCCGCGCTCGCCGTGTCGTTGTGGACCATCAGCAGGCGGCTGGAGCGGCAGAATCTGCTGCTCACAGACGAGATCGCCGAACGCAGGCGCGCGGAGGCGCTGGCGGCGCGCGATGTGACTGAGCGCAAGCAGGCGGAGACGCAATTGCTCGAAAGCGAAGCGCGCATGACGGCGATTCTGGCGGCGGCGGTGGATGCGATCATTATCATAGATGCGAGCGGCACGATTGAATCGCTGAACACAGCGGCAGAAAAGCTCTTTGGCTACACGGTGCTGGATTTGGTGGGGCAGAACGTGAAGATGCTGATGCCTGCGCCGTATAAGGCCGAGCACGACGGTTACCTGCACAACTACACGACCACGGGGGTGAAGAAGATCATCGGCATTGGGCGCGAGGTGGTGGGTCTGCGCAAGAACGGCGAAACTTTTCCCTCAGCTGTTCCAGCCGTTCAATCGGCTCGGAAAAGAGGCCGGCATCGAGGAAGGCACAGGCATCGGCCTGATGGTGAGCAAGCGGCTGGTTGAATTGATGAAGGGCGAAATCGGCGTAGAAAGCACGGTCGGGAAGGGCAGCGTGTTCTGGATCGAACTCAACCTGACGGCTGAACCACAACGTGCCGCCGGTGCAGAAAAATCGACGGCTGTCGCCCGGGCACAAGGTCAAGCCAACGCGCAGTTGCGCACCCTGCTCTATGTCGAGGACAACCTGGCCAATCTGATGCTGGTCGAGGACCTCATCGCGCGTCGTCCCGAAATCCGCTTGCTGAGTGCGGCGGATGGCAACCGCGGTATTGAGATTGCGCACGCCTCCCGGCCGGACGTAATCCTGATGG
>JAUSIF010000103.1 GCA_030648135.1 Xanthobacteraceae bacterium | reverse complement strand
CAAGACTGGCCACGAGGTCTCGTCACCCTTCGGCGCTTCGATGATCGCCGACAGTACAATACGATTGGCGCCGATTTGGATCAGGATCGGATCGACGAGCATCGAATTTTGCTCGGGGTCGTAGGTGACCTGCACCTGCGTCTGGTCAACCGTGAAGCGCGCTTCGGGGTCGGACGCGCTGCCGAGAATGCCGTTGCCGGCCGATGCACGCAGGTTCGCCGACAAGAGCTTGCCGTCTTCGCCGACCCGCGCACGCATGATTCCCGAGAGCGGCGTCTCGGCGAGGAAATCCACATCGCCCAATCCGGCCGCGAGCATCAGATCGCCGGGAGCGAGATCGCGGGCGACGACGTCGATGGCGCGCGAGCCATCCTGGACCGCGCCGACGGTCGCGGTGAGGCTCCACGTCTTGTTGACGCTGCTGGAAGAGACCTTGAATAGCAGGCCGCCCTCTTCCGGCCGCGCGAGCTGGATGTTGATGTTGTGGAAGACCCATTTGCGCCCGGTAGCGACATTCTCGACCACGAGGGTGCCTTCCTTGAGGCCGATCTCGGCCAGCGCCACGCCGTCGAGGCCGCTCTTCTCCAGGCTATCGAGCCAGCGGACGAGTTCGGGATAATGGAACGGCACGGGCCGGGCGGGCGCCGTGGCGCCTTTCGCCGGAGGTTTCGGAATGGCAGCGGACGCGGACGGCTTGGTGGGCGTGGTGGGCGTGAGCGGACTTGCATCGCGTCCGGCCGAGATCATGACGCGGCCATCGGCACCGATCCGTACGGTGGTCTCGGCACCCACCAGATCGATGCGCCGCGCGCGCAAGATGCCCATGATCAAGCTATTGCCGTCGAGGCCGACTTCCGCGCTGGGTGCGGTAGCGATGACGTTTCCGTTAGGACCGCGGACGCGAATGCCGCTGATGCGCAACACCGGCCCGCCGGAGATGTCATGGTCGAGACGGGTTTTGCCGATCCTTACCTTGTAGCCGACACCCAGTTGCTCCTCGAGCGAGCGCGCGATCCAGGGACTGGCGATGTCGAACGGAAGCAGGCCGCGGACGAGAAGCAGATATAGGCCGGCGAGGCAGACGATCGCGAATGCGGCGATCTTCGAGCGGGACAGGCGCCCGCCACGGGTACGGAACAGGAGGCGGCCGAGGCGCGCCAAGGTCCGCCCGAGGCGCGAGCGGTACCCCGTCCTGTGGGCTTGAGCAGGATGCCCCTGATGGGTTTCGGGATGCATCCGATCCGGATGCGCATGGGGGTGCGCTACCCGAGGATGGGCATGGGGATGCGTCGAATTCATCCGCGAGCGAGCCTCAAGATGTCCCCTGGTCCCCGATATGGCCCCGGGCGCGGTAGCTTGTTCCGCTGCTCACCGGCCACTCCGATCCGCCGCGGCGAACCGGCATTGATCTCAGCATATTTGATTTACCAAAGGCTATGAAAAGGCGACGAAAGGAAGGCGGCTGGCGGAGAGATTTTCGAAAACAGCATGTGCGGCAAGGCCTTCATGGAGATCCTGGCATGGAGATTTTGGCATGGAGATCCTGACATGAAGATCCTGGGGCGATCCGGCCGATCGATGCCAAAGGACGGCGCGAGCAAGACCGCGAAGCCGCCGGGGCGCGATCGGTTGCGCCCGCCGAGAGCGTTGACTCCCCATTAACCATCGCGGGCCTTTGATCGCGCCCTCTGGCCGGGACCTCCGGCGCGGGAGGCCCGATGCAGCCCCGGTTCGGACAGCGCGATCCCTTCGAGTATGCCCGCCGCTACGGCCCGCCGCCGCACCGCAGCCGCGCCGGCATCATCGCCGCGCTCGGCACGATCCTGGTGCTGGCGCTGTGGGCGGGCGCGGCGACGCTCTATCCGCTGTACCGCGACGACGCGCTGAGAATCCTCGCCGAGCGGCAGATGGCGATGGCGCGCGCGCACGACGCGCGGGTGGCCGGCCTCGAGGCCGAGATCGACCGGCTGAAGTCCTTGAAGTTGATCGAGCAGGAGCGGATCGACCGCGCGGTGGCGGAGCTCGCCCGCCGGCAGAACGCGCTGGAGACGCGCCAGTCGGCGCTCACGGGAATCGCCGGCGCGAAGGCGAACGCGGGCGTCCGCGGTGAGACCTTGCCCGAGACCTGGCCCGAGATCACCGGCGCGCTTGCCACTCCCGCGCAACCCGCCGTACCGGCCGCGAGCGCGAAGCCCTCGCCCATTTCCGACACCATCCTGCTGGCGCCGCCGACCGAGCGCCGGGCTCGGCTTGAATCGCGCCCGGCCGCGCCGCTCGGGCGGTCCTTCGCCGCAAGCGAGGCAAGCACGCCGATGCAGGTGCGCATCGCCAATCTCGGCCGCGGCCTGGAACGGCTGGAAGCCGCCGAGAACGCCGCCCTCAACCGGATCGAGGAACGCTACGACGGTCTGGAGACCCGCATGCGCGATGTCTTCTTCGACCTCGGCCTGAAATCGCCGCCGGGCGGCGGGCGTCTCGCCGGTAGCCTCGCCGGCAATCTTGGCCTGGGCGGGCCGTTTTTGCCGTTCGCGCGGCCGCCGCAGGATGCGTTCGAGCGCCAGCTGCATCGCGTGCGCGCCGCCGCCGCCGCGGTCGAGGAACTGAAACAGGGGCTTGCCGTGGTGCCGGTGCGGCGGCCGATTTTGGGCGAGACCGAAGCCACCAGCGGCTTCGGCCTGCGCGTCGATCCCTTCCTCAAACAGCTCGCCTTGCACACCGGCGTCGATTTCCGCAGCGAGCCCGGCGACCCGGTGCGAGCCGCGGCGGCGGGCCGAGTGGCGCAGGCGGGCGTGAACGGCGGCTACGGCCTGATGATCGAGATCGACCACGGCAACGGCCTCGCCACCCGCTACGCGCATCTGTCCGCGGTGACGGCGAGCGAGGGCGCCCATGTCG
>JAUSIF010000101.1 GCA_030648135.1 Xanthobacteraceae bacterium | reverse complement strand
GGACGAATATCCGGGTTCCGTGGGCGGTGTCGCGGTTGTGTTTTTCAAAACCATCGCATCGACCAACGCGGAAGCGCTGGCGCGCGCGAACGCGGGAGAGCAAGGACCGCTATGGTGCGCGGCCGAGCGGCAGAGCGCGGGCCGGGGCCGGCGCGGCCGCCAATGGTTTTCGGAGCCCGGCAATCTCCACGCCAGCCTGTTGCTCATCGACCCCGCGCCCGCCGCGGCCACGGCCGGCATTTGTTTCGTGGCCGCGCTGGCGCTCCATGATGCCGTGCTCGACGCGGCGCAGGATCTCGCGCCGGCGCGCCTCAAGCTCAAATGGCCGAACGATCTCCTGCTCGATGGGGCGAAGGTCGCGGGCATTCTGGTCGAGGGCAGCTCGCTCGCCCGCGGGCGCGCCGCGGTCGCGGTCGGGTTCGGCGTGAATTGCCGCCGGCATCCGCAGGCCGTGGATTTCCCGGCCACCGATTTCGCCGCGGCGGGATTGGCGGTGGCGCCCGGCGCGCTGTTGCAGGCGCTCGGCGAGAGATGTGCCACGCGCTTGCGCGAGTGGAATCGCGGCCTGGGCTTCTCCGCCATCCGCTCGGCCTGGCTCGCGCGCGCGGCCGGCCTCGGCGGCGCCATCGAGGTGCGGCTCGCGGATCGCACCATCGCCGGCACGTTCGAAGCGGTTGATGAAGCGGGCGGGCTCGTGCTCAAACGTTCCGACGGCAAGCGCGAAACGATCAACGCCGGCGACATCTTTCCGCTCGGCGGGTGAGGTTCATTTGGCCAAGGCAATGGAACTCGTGTTCGCGCCGCTCGGCGGCGTCGGCGAAATCGGCATGAATCTCGCGCTCTACGGCTTGGGCTCGGGCGGCGGCGGCGACTGGCTTTGCGTCGACATGGGCGTGGCGTTCGCCGACGCGGAATTGCCGGGCATCGATCTGATCATGCCCGACATCCGCTTCCTCGAGGAGGAGCGGAAGAACCTCGCCGGCATCGTGCTCACCCACGGGCATGAGGACCATGTCGGCGCGCTGTTCGATCTGTGGCCGCGGCTCAAGGTGCCGGTCTATGCGACGCCGTTCACCGCCGCGCTGATCGAGTCGAAACGGATGGGCGAGTTGGGCGCGCCGCAAATCCCGATCAAGATCGTGCCGAGCGGCGGGCGCGTGCAGATCGGTCCCTTCGATGTGGAATTCCTGCCCGTCGCCCATTCGATCCCGGAAAGCCACGCGCTCGCGATCCGCACGCCGCTCGGCCTTGTCGTCCATACCGGCGACTGGAAGCTCGATCCCACCCCGGTCTTGGGCGCCATTACCGATGAGAAAAAATTTCGCGCGCTCGGCGAGGAGGGCGTGCGCGCGGTCATCTGCGATTCCACCAACGCGGTGCGCGAGGGCCAGTCGCCGTCGGAATCCGAAGTGGCGAAGAGTCTCACCGAGATCGTGCGCGAAGCGAAAGGGCGAGTGGCGCTCACCACCTTCGCCTCCAATGTGGCGCGGCTGCGCTCCGCCGCGCTGGCGGCGGCCGCGTGCGGGCGCCAAGTGGTGGTGGTTGGCCGCGCCATGGAACGGATCGTCAATGTGGCGCGCGAAATGCGGCTGTTGGACGGGGTGCCGCCGTTCCGCAGCGCCGACGCCTATCAATCGTTTCCACGCGACCAGGTGGTGGTGCTGCTCACCGGCAGCCAGGGCGAGCCGCGCGCGGCACTCGCCCGCATCGCCGCCGACGATCATCCCGAGATCGTGCTCGACCGCGGCGACACGCTGATCTTTTCCTCGCGCACCATCCCGGGCAACGAGAAGGCGGTGAACCGCATCATCAACGCGATGATCGACCAGGGCATCCATGTGCTCACCGACCGCGACCGGCTGGTGCACGTCTCCGGCCATCCGCGGCGCGGCGAGCTTGCCCGCATGTACGAATGGCTGAAGCCCCAAGTCGTCGTGCCGGTGCACGGCGAGGCGCTGCATCTGTCCGAGAACGCCGCGCTCGCGCGCTCGCTCGGCATCGGCGAGGTGGTGATTTGCGGCAACGGCGACGTGCTGCGGCTGGTGCCGGGGCCGGCGGAAGTGATCGACGAGATCCCGTCCGGCCGGCTCTATCGTGACGGCAATCTCATCGTGGAGGAGGCGGCGAGCACCGTTCCCGAACGCAAGCGGCTGGGCTTCGCCGGCATCGTCTCGGTCGCACTCGCGCTCGGCTCGCGCGGCGAACTCGAAGGCGATCCGCTCATCGCCCTGAGCGGCTTGCCCGAGGCCGCGGCGGCCGGCCGCTCCATGCAACAGCTCGTGCTCGATGCGGTGCATGACGGCCTGAAGTCGCTGCCCAAGGCGCGCCGGCGCGACCCCGATGCGGTCACGCAAGCGGTCGAGCGCTCGGTACGCGGCTCGGTCAACGCGGTCTGGGGCAAGAAGCCCCGCTGCCATGTGCTGGTGCTGCAGGTATAGACGTCTCGCGCAAACAGCGACGGCAAATCGTCTAGCGACAGGCTCGCGTTATTTCTTAATCGTCTTGAACGACTGAAGGAAATAGCGGGCGGCTTTCTCGTCGCCACCGTCCTTCTTGAACAAGGTGATGACCTGATAGAACCATTTTCCGGTCGTGTAGTAACGGCATTCGGCGCGCATGGTGCCGTCGTGGCAATCCACTCCACGGATCTCGCGGCCGCGACCGCCGGGAAGGGGCAGCAGTGTATCGCCGATCGTGGTCTTGCACTTGAGGGCGGCGAAGCTGGCCTTGGGGCCCTCCTCGAAATTGACGCCCTCCTTGTTGAGCGAGAAGGCGACGGCGTAGACGTAGTCGCCGCCGTCTTGCATGTACTGCATCGCCCGAACGACCTTCTTTTGGGTTTCCGGATTGAGCGGGGTGGGCGTCCCTTTCACCTCGCCGGAGAACTCGATCTCGAAGCCGTCGGTTACATACCGGTGTTTTTTCCATGATTGGGCATGCGCATCGATGGTGCCCGCAAGGAAAAAAACGAGACAGGATATGAGCAGGCATACTCGATGCGATGGCATGCGACCCCCGCGATGATGGGTGAGCGATCTTGAGTATATTCGCTACCATGACGCGGGCCGAAACTCTACAACCGGTGTATCGTTCCGGGCGACGATACTCCTGTTACCAGCCCGGGTTTCAACCCGGCGTTCCTGTTGCAAAAGCAGGTTCCAGATGATCGGACGGCTCAATCACGTGGCGATCGCGGTGAGCGATCTCGCCGCCGCCGCCGCGATCTATCGCGGCAGGCTCGGCGCCGAGGTGTCAGCACCAGTGGCGCTGCCCGAGCACGGCGTCACCACCGTCTTCGTCACGCTCCCCAATGCCAAGATCGAATTGCTGCAGCCGCTCGGAGAACACTCCCCGATTGCGAAGTTTCTCGAGCGCAATCCTGACGGCGGCATTCATCATCTCTGCTATGAGGTGAGCGACATCCGTGCCGCGCGCGAGAAACTGAAGGCCGAGGGCGCGCGCGTGCTCGGCGACGGCGAGCCGAAGGTTGGCGCGCACGGCAAGCCGGTGCTTTTTCTGCATCCCAAGGATTTCTGCGGTACGCTGATCGAGCTCGAGGAAGTCTGATATGAACATCGGCCTCGCCATCGCGATCTATTTCCTGATCTGGTGGCTCGTGCTGTTCGTGGTGCTACCCTGGGGCGTGCGCCGCCAGGACGAGCGGGAGGAGGTCGTGCCCGGCAGCGATCCGGGCGCGCCGGCGCGGCCGCTGCTCTTCAAGAAGGCGGTCGCGACCACGCTGATCTCGGCCGCGATCTTCGCCGCCGGATTCGCGATTTGGAAGACGGGGATCGTTGCGCTCGATCGCCTGCCGATGCCGTTCGAAATCCGAGGCTATTGATCCACACGCGCCGCCGTTCTTGCGTTGTTTGTTGTTTCAGCTACCGCCACTTGTTTGGAGATGGGAACTATAGGTCAGGATGGCGTTTTCTGGCGGCGTCGGGCGATATATGCCGCGACCTCGGCGGCGATAATGGCCGGGATCGCGAACAGCGCGGCACCGTAGAATGGGATAACGTACGGTAACGGCCCGAGGTTGCCCCACTTCACGATTGAGTAGGGTCCCAGCACACCCCAGATCGCCTGAGCGAGGAACGGCGTGAGCCCCCACTGCCATGCCTTCCTGGGCCACACGTAGCCGAGGATCGCTGACATGACGCATAGGGCTGGCACCGCCGTGACGAAGGCGTCGCGCGAGGGCACGAGCCATTTGACCAATACGAACGCGACGATTCCCGCCAGCGCCGCGGTACCGAGCAGAAGCACATGCCTGCGAGGCAAGCACAAGGCCAGGAACCCGAAAACGAAGAAGCAAGTGGCAGCAAAAGATACCCAATCTTGCATCGGTGACTCCCCCCGCACATGAGTTAATTCGAGACCCCTGCGAGTGAAGCCAGAATATCACGGCCCGCAGCCGGCTCCCCGCTTGGGTCCCCCAAACTGTGCGTCGTGTCGGCCCGCCCCATAGACCGATTGGGCGAACAGTGCGTGTAGGCCTATCCGCCGAGTGTCGCTCGTGTAACACGCGCACGTAGTATGCGACGCTGCAAGAGTCCGTAGTTGGCACCAAGCAGACAATCATCAAACTGATCCATTACCCGGTTTTCTCAAGCTTGCGCGCGAAGTGGCGATGCGCGGCACGGCCGGATACGGTTGATTTCCCCCCAAGATTTGGTCCGGCAGCGATGGTCATTTCCACCGGGGCCCGGTCGATGGACTAAGCTGGCCCGATCCGCGACGGCCTGTCATGCTGGCGCCGCAATCGGGCCTTCCGCATCGCAGCAATTCGCTTTCCCGCCCTATGCTTTAGCCGGCTCTTGTCATTCGAAAACCTTCTGCGTTCACTCCGCCGGGGCAAACGCCCCTGAGTCGAAAGCCCGGATGCGCCTCTCCCGCTATTTCCTGCCGATCCTGCGCGAAACCCCGAAAGAAGCCGAGATCGTCTCGCACCGGCTGATGCTGCGCGCGGGCATGATCCGGCAGGAGGCGGCCGGCATCTATGCCTTTTTGCCGCTCGGCCAGCGCGTGCTCGCCAAGATCTGCCGCATCGTGCGCGAGGAGCAGGACCGCGCCGGCGCGATCGAGATGCTGATGCCGACGATCCAGCCGGCGGAGCTGTGGCGCGAAAGCGGGCGCTACGAGGATTACGGCAAGGAGATGCTGCGCATCGAGGACCGCCATGAGCGCGCCATGCTCTATGGTCCCACCAACGAGGAGATGATCGCCGAGATTTTCCGCGCCTCGGTCAAGTCCTACAAGCAGCTGCCGCTCAATCTCTATCACCTGCAATGGAAATTCCGCGACGAGCTCCGGCCGCGCTTCGGCGTCTATCGCGCGCGCGAGTTCCTGATGAAAGACGCCTATAGCTTCGATCTCGATGCCAAGGGCGCGCGCCATTCCTACAACAAGATGTTCGTCGCGTACTTGCGCACCTTCGCGCGGCTCGGCCTGAAATCGATCCCGATGGTCGCGGAATCGGGGCCGATCGGCGGCAATCTCAGCCACGAATTCATCATCCTGGCCTCGACCGGCGAGAGCGAGGTGTTTTGTCACCGCGACTATCTCGACTTCGAGGTGCCGGGCGCGGATGTCGATTTCGACGACGCGGGGCGATTGCAGAAGATCGTCGAGACCTGGACCTCGCTCTATGCCGCCACCTCGGAAAAGCACGATGCCGCCGCCTTCGCCAAAATCCCCGAAGCCAAGCGTTTGTCCGCGCGCGGCATCGAGGTCGGCCACATCTTCTATTTCGGCACCAAATATTCCGAGCCCATGAAGGCGACAGTGACGGGGCCGGACGGCGCCGTCGCGCCGGTGCACATGGGCTCCTACGGCATCGGCCCGTCGCGGCTCGTCGCCGCCATCATCGAGGCGAGCCACGACGAGGCGGGCATCGTTTGGCCCGAGCCGGTGGCGCCGTTCAAGGCCGGCCTGCTCAATCTAAAGCAGGGCGACGCCGCCACCGACGCCGCCTGTGAGAAACTCTATCGTGAACTCGCCGGGCGCGGAATCGAAGTACTCTATGACGACTCGGAGGAGCGCGCGGGGGCGAAATTCGCGACCATGGATCTGATCGGCTTGCCCTGGCAGCTTCTGGTGGGGCCG